>JAJPHK010000085.1 GCA_021325315.1 Alphaproteobacteria bacterium | reverse complement strand
GAAGGCCCGGCGCGGCTTTTAAAGGGTTCGCGCTGGCTGCTCGCTTTCGCTCGCCAGCGCGAACGGGACGCTGCGGCCCGGTGATGACGGGAAACTGAGACACTGCCGAATTCCCTGCAACCCTTGACGGAGCGTATATTTTGACTATATTCCTATCACCCTTTCCCGTCGAGGGGCGCGCTCATGAGGCGTCATTTGTGCGGGGAAAGGTCCGGCGCCTGCGGGCGCGGCCCGCTGCCGCGCTCCCGGGACGGCATGGGGCTCCGCCTCCGGTCACTACGAACCGGCGCGAGGAGCTCGCTGACGGAGAGGTGTAAGCCTCACGAAAAGCGCGGCCCATGCCGAGAAATCGCCGAGCTGGAGCGCCGCAGGGCGCGCCTCCCGCGAAGGGAGGCAACTACGGAAGGCCCGTTGCGCCAGGCGGCGCTCCGGCCCCCTCCCTTCCCGCGCGAATGGAACTGGTTCCCGCGCCGGAGCGAGGGCTGACGAATGTCCGGACGCGTGAAAAACGCGGGTGCGGAAACGAGAACGATTGCCCGCGATTTTCGCTTGTGGCGCGCGCGTTTCCGGATCATAGAAGGCGCAATTCCAGCACAGGAAGATTCAACCCGGCGCCCTCAAGGCGCCAACGGCTTGCGGACTCGGTAATGACAATTTCCGGTAGAGTTTCTGTTCTTTTGCTCGCGGCTCTCGCGGCGGCTCTCAGCCTTGAGAGCGCGCCCGCGCGCGCGCAGGCGGCTTCCGAATTCGCGCCGCTGCCCAAGCCGCCTGCGAAACCGAAACGTCCAAAGCCGGCCGAGCCCGCAAAAACCGAGGCGCCCGCGTCCGAGCCGAAACCGGCCGCCGCCGCGCCGGCCGAGCCGCAGACGCCCGCTGTCACGAGCGAGCCCGCAGCGGCGGCAGCGCCTGCCGCCGCGGCTGGCGTAAAGGAACCCGCTGCTTCGGCGGCGAGCGCTTCCCCCGCCCCCGCCGAGGCGCCCGCGCCGCAAGCCGAAAAGAAAGCCGAAGAAAAGGAACAACCGAAAGAACCCGCAAAAAATCTCGCGAAGGAAAAGGCCGCGACGCACGCGAAAGAGCTCGCCAAGGAAAAGGAACTCAAGGAAGAGAAGAAAAAGGCCGCCGAGAAGAAGGAAAAGCAGAATGAGCAGGCGGAGAAAGAACCGCTAGAGCCAAAGCCGCAAAAAGCCGACTGGAAATACGCCGCGAAGCTGCCCGCCGACGACAAGGGCCCGCGCGCAATCGAGTTCATCTCGAAGTGCCTCGACAATTACGATCGCTGCATGGCCTATGTGAACGAGCGGGCCGAGAAAATCCCCGCGGGCGACATCTGCCTGCAAAGTGCAGCGGACCAGCAGGAGATCACCGAGAAGGTGCGGAAGTTCATCACGCTCCGCCCGGCCATGCACGGCGAGGCCGCGAACCGCGTGGTGACGGAAGCGCTCTACGTGATTTACCCCTGCCGCCGTGCCGCGCCCGAACGGACGGCGGGCAAGAAGAAGTAGCAACACTTCATCAAATGCGGTTAAACGACTGATCTTGCCTGGATATTTGCGCCGTGAAAACGGCCAGAGATCGTTGTAGAAAGCCGCAAAACGAGATTCCGATGCAAGAAATGCGAACGCCGCGCGTAAGCTTTGTCTCGCTCGGCTGCCCCAAAGCACTTGTCGATTCCGAGCGGATCATCACCCGTCTCCGCGCGGAGGGCTATGAGCTTTCGCGCGAGCACGCGGGCGCGGACGTCGTCGTCGTCAACACCTGCGGCTTTCTCGACAGCGCGAAATCCGAAAGCCTTGCGGCGATCGGTAGCGCGCTCAAGGAAAACGGCCGTGTAATCGTCACCGGCTGCATGGGCGCGGAGCCCGAGGAAATTCGCGCGCAACACCCTTCCGTGCTCGCCATCACCGGCCCGCAGCAATACGAGCAGGTGATGGAGGCGGTGCACACGGCGGTGCCGCCGAAACACAATCCGTTTCTCGACCTCGTGCCGGAGCAAGGCATCAAGCTCACGCCGCGGCACTACGCCTATCTGAAAATTTCCGAAGGCTGCAACAACCGCTGCTCGTTCTGCATCATTCCGAAGCTGCGCGGCGATCTCGTCAGCCGCCCCGCCGCCGACGTTTTGCGCGAGGCGGAACGGCTCGTGAATGCGGGCGTGAAGGAACTCCTCGTGATCTCGCAGGACACCTCGGCTTATGGCGTCGACATAAAATATGCGGCAAGCAACTGGAAGGGTGAGGACGTAAATGCGCGCTTTGTCGATCTCGCGAAAGCGCTCGGCGAGTTCGGCGTCTGGGTGCGGCTGCACTATGTCTATCCCTACCCGCATGTCGACGGGGTGATCCCGCTGATGGCGGAAGGAAAAATCCTTCCCTATCTCGACATTCCCTTCCAGCACGGCAGCCCTTCCGTCCTGAAGCGAATGAGGCGGCCGGCGGCGCAGGAGAAGACGCTCGCGCGGATCGCGAAGTGGCGCGAAATGTGCCCGAGCCTCACGCTGCGCTCGACCTTCATCGTCGGCTTTCCCGGCGAGACCGAGGAAGAGTTTTCAGAGCTCCTCGCCTTTCTGGAAGAAGCGGAAATCGACCGCGCGGGCTGCTTCAAATACGAGCCGGTGCGAGGTGCCGCCGCGAACGATCTCGGCTCGCCGGTGCCGGACGAGGTGAAGGAAGACCGTTATGATCGCTTCATGCAGGCGCAGCAAAAAATCAGCGCGAAGAAGCTCAAAAGAAAAGTCGGTTCACGCGAGCCGGTTATCATCGACAAAGTCGAAAACGGGTTCGCGACCGGCCGCACGCGCGGCGATGCGCCGGAGATCGACGGCGTCGTGCATGTTTCGGCGCGCCGTCCGCTCCGCGCCGGCGAGATCGTCACCGTGAAGATCGAGCGCGCGGACGCCTACGACCTCCACGGCAGCGCCGTCGGGTTCTAAAATCCGGCGAGGCTTTTGATCGTCGCGAACAAGCCGTTGTCGCAGACCGACTGCGAAATGAAGTGGCACGCGACTTCGTGCGAGCCATCCCAGATCATGTCGAGCGCGACATGCAAAATGACGAGCAAGCCGATCCAGGTAATCCAGTGATAGCGGCCGAGGAGTTTCGCGATCCAGTTCGCGACGACGGCCATGAGAACGATCGCAAGCCCAAGGCCCGTGATCAGCACCCAGATGTTTCCCTTTGCTGCGCCCGTGACCGCGAGCACGTTGTCGAGCGACATCGAAACGTCGGCGACGATGATTTGCATCAGCGCATTCCAGAAACCGATCGGCTTCCCGTCCTTTGACTCGACGACGTGCGCTTCGGCCGGCCGGACGATCTCGCGATACATCTTCCAGCACACCCATAGGAGCAGGATGCCGCCCGCGAGGCTAAGCCCGACGATGGCGAGCAGCCGGCTTGCAACGACCGCGAACAAAATCCGGAGAACGACGGCGCCAATGACGCCCCAGAAAATCACCCGATGACGCAACTCGATGGGCAGTCTGGATGCGGCCATGCCGACGACGATCGCGTTGTCGCCGGCCAGAACCACGTCGATGATGATGATTTGAACAAGAGCGAATAATTCAGGCGTCAGAAACTGGGCCATCGTTTATGGGCTCTCCGCAAAACGGCCGGCCGCGGGATCGCGGCCGGCCGAGTGCGACATTTTGTACAAAATTGCGGCAGAAGAGCGAATTACGGCAAAAGAACGGTTTGACCGGTCGTTTTGCGAGCTTCGAGATCGCGGTGCGCTTGCGCCGCGTCCTTCAGGGCATAGGTCTGATTGACCTCGATCTTCACCTTCTTCTTGGAGATCACGTTGATCAGATCCTTGGCCGTCGCCTGCAAATCTTTTGCCGTCGCCGTGTAGCTGTTCAGTGTGGGCCTCGTGACGAAGAGCGAACCCTTCTGGGAAAGGATGCCGAGGTTGAACGGTTCGACGGGGCCCGAAGCATTGCCGTAGCTCACCATTAGCCCGAGCGGCTTCAGGCAATCGAGCGAGCCCATGAAGGTCGTCTTGCCGACGCCGTCATAGACAACCTCGCACTTCTTGCCTTTGGTGATTTCGTTTACGCGCTGCACGAAGTTCTCTTCGTTGTAGAGGATGGTGTGGTGGGCGCCGTTCTTGCGCGCAAGCTCCGCCTTTTCCTTCGAGCCGACGGTTCCGATCACGTTCGCGCCGAGGAATCGCCCCCACTGGCAAAGGATAAGGCCGACGCCGCCGGCCGCGGCGTGTACGAGAATGTTGTCGCCCTTCTTCACTTTATAGCAACGGCGCAACAGATATTGCGCGGTCATGCCTTTCAGCATCATCGCGGCTGCGGTCTTGTCGTCAATGTTTTTTGGAATCTTCACAACGCGATCGGCGGGAAGCACGCGTTCGGTAGCGTAAGCACCGAGGAGAAACACTGCCGCGACGCGATCGCCCTTCTTCAATCCTTTCATGCCCGGCCCGACCGCGGTGATGACGCCCGCGCTTTCGTTGCCGGCCGTGAACGGCAGGCCGGGAGCGGGATAAAGGCCGGTGCGAAAATACGTATCAATAAAATTCACACCGACGGCGGTCGTCTTATAGCGAACCTGCCCGGGTCCGGGCTCCGGCAGATCGATTTCCTCGTATTTAAGAACTTCGGGACCGCCGAGCTGATGAACGCGAACCGCAGAAACCATGTTATCTCTCCATATCGAGATTTGCTGAAAAGATGTCGGCGCGATTTGTAGCGCCGATGCGGCGACCGGCCAAGCGACTAGCGTCCGCCCGAAACGCGCAGATTCGAGCCGGTTACGTACGACGCATCATCCGAGAGCAGCCACAAGATCGCTGCGGCAACCTCTTCCGCCTTTCCCGCGCGTCCGATCGGGGTCAAATGCGCGAGCCGCTCAAGCCGGTCGGGCTGGCCGCCGGCGGCGTGGATGTCGGTCTCGATCAGGCCGGGCGAAACGGCGTTCACGCGAACGCCTTCTTTCGCGACCTCGCGCGAAAGCCCGATGGTGAAGCTGTCGATCGCGCCTTTGGAGGCGGCGTACCAGGTGTATTCGCCAGGCGCGCCAAGGATGGCTGCCATTGAAGAAAGATTTACTATCGCGCCGCCTTTCCCGCCGCGCGCGGTCGACATTTGCTTCACTGCTTCGCGCGCGACCAGAATGGCGCCGGTGACATTCACATCGATCACCGCGCGCATCATTGCCGGGTCTGCGTCGGCGAGCGGACCGGCGCGGCCGATAATGCCGGCGTTGTTCACGAGATGGGTAAGGCGGCCGTATTGCTTCGCAATCGTTTTAAACAGCCGGAGAATATCTTTTTCCTGACCGACATCCGCTTGAACCGCATCGGCTCTGCCGCCTGCTTTTTCGATATCGGAAACGACTTGTTGCGCGGATTTTTCATCCGAAACGTAATTGACAATCACGCGGTAGCCTTCGCGGCCGGCGGCGCGCGCAGCCGCTGCGCCAATGCCCCGGCTGCCGCCGGTGACCAGCAAAATTTTTTCGTCGTTCATGATGTCCTGCTGAAAGAACGGGAGAATCCCGCAATTAAGAAGTAAACGGCGATACTCGCAAGGGCGTAGCTCACCCACGCAGGCGGCGTAAAATCACGAAGAAGTGCGTAGATCGCAAACACCCCCCACAGCGCGCAAAGCGTGACGTTCAATGCGCGTAGTCGCCTCACGCGCAACGGATGCACGAATACGAACGGTATAAATGTGCAGATCACCAACGCTGCAATGACCGCAATCGAGACCAATTCCGGCGGGCGAATAAGAAAGAAATAAAACGCGATCAGATTCCACGTCGCCGGAAAGCCGCGAAAATAATCATCTTCAGTCTTCATGCGGCTGTCGGCGAAGTAAATCGCGCTCGAAATCAAAATCGCGGCTGCAGCGGCAATCGCATACGAGGACCGCATGAAGCCGCCGGTGACGATGGCGAAGGCCGGCACTGTGACATAGTTGAGAAAATCGACCACCAGGTCGAGGACTTCGCCCGACCAGCGGGGGAGCACCTCGGCAACCCTGAGCTTGCGTGCAAAGGTTCCGTCGACCGCGTCGATGACGAGCGAGGCCGCGAGCCACGCAAACATCATGGGCCACTCCTGGCGGATCGCCGCCATAAGCGCGAGGAGCCCCGTTGCGGCACCCGATGCGGTCAAGAGATGAACGGCGAAAGCGAGTGCACGGCTGCGCTTGGATCTGGATTCATCCGTGGGTTCGATAACGTTCACCAAAGTGTGCTCCGCAAGACAAGCGGTTTAGCATAACGTATCAAACACGCGGCCGGTACTCGTCACGCCGCAGGAACGGCGCTATGACCGCTGCAAGGAGTGAAACTTGTCGACGCACGCGTACACAGCCGAAGTAGCCCTTGTCGGCGGCGGGCCCTCGGGACTCGCAGCGGCACTCGCGCTCGCGGCGGGCGGAGTCGAGACATTGCTGCTCGCGCCCGAACCGCCGCATACGGATCGCCGCACGACCGCTCTCCTCGACGGTTCGATCCAAATACTGCGCGCGCTCGGTATCTGGCCGCGCCTGGAAGCGCAGGCCGCTCCACTGAAGTTTTTGCGGCTCATCGACGCCACGCAGCGGCTTCTTCGCGCGCCGGAAGTCCTGTTCGATTCCGCGGAGCTCGGTCTCGATGCGTTCGGTTACAATGTCGAAAACGAAACGCTGCGTGATGCACTGCTCAAGACGTGCCGGCAAAATCCGAGAATTCGAACCGTCGAAAGCCCCGCTTCAGCGGTCGAACCAGACGAAAATGGTGTCAATCTCCTTGTGGGCGATCGGCGGGAGCGCGTTCGGCTGGTTGTGGCCTCCGACGGGCGAAAATCGATCTGCCGTGCAGCCGCTGGAATTCGTTCTCGATCGCGTGCGTTGCCGCAAACGGCGATTGTTTTGAACCTGAAGCATTCCGAGCCGCACAACGACACCTCGACGGAGTTTCACACTGAGAGCGGACCGTTCACCTTCGCGCCGCTTCTTGGAAATCGTTCAAGCCTTGTCTGCGTCGTCCGGCCGGAAGAAGCCGAGACGATCCGCGCCATGGACGATACGGCGCTCGCCCTTGAAGTCGAGCGCCGCGCGCATTCCATTCTTGGAAAAATGGAGGCAGCCTCGCCGCGCGGCATTTTTCCCCTCGGCACGGAACTCGCCGAGCGTTTTGCGGCGAACCGGATCGCGCTCATCGGCGAAGCCGCGCATGTGTTACCGCCAATCGGCGCGCAGGGTCTTAATCTCGGCATCCGCGATGCGGCGCAGATCGCCGAACTCGTCGCCGATTCCCGCGGCGGCGATCCGGGCGCGGACGGTCTGCTTCGCGAATACGACCGCAGCCGCAGCGCTGATGTGCGCGGGCGCGCCATGTTCGTCGATTTCGCGAACCGTTCCCTGATGTCGGATTTTCTACCGCTGCACGCGGCACGGGGTCTCGGCCTGCAACTCGCGAACCATTCGGGCTTTTTCCGGCGCATGCTGATGCGTCAGGGTCTTGGACCGAGCGGCGATGGCCCGCGCTTCGCGCGCGGCGAGATGCTTTAATTTTTCTCCGGCAGCCCGGGAAACGGCCGGGTCGTTTCTTCTGTCCGGAATTGCGGCGCGACCGGCACCGGCACCGCCGGAAGGGTGCTTCCGTCCGGCATCGCGATGTGCCGCCCGAACAGCCCGCGTTCGATGAAATGCCGATCGGAGAGGGCTTCTTCGATGCTCGAGACGATCGTCACGCAGCAGTCGGCCTTGGCGAAAATCGGCCGCCAGTGTTCGGCGGTCTCACCGGCAATGATCGCGCGCACCGCTTCGAGCGTCGCTTTCGGATCGCGCTTGTCGTCGGAGAGCTCCTTCGGCAGTCCGATAGCAGCACAAAAGGCGTCCCAGAACTTTTGCTCAAGCGCACCGCAGGCGACGATCTTCCCGCCCGCCGTGGGGTAGAGCTGATAACGCGGCGACCCGCCGAAATGGCGCAGCATTGCGGGATCGACCGGCTTGCCGTGCGCCCAACGTGCCGTGAGCGCAAGCCACGCGAAAGTAAACATCGCATCGCTCATCGCGATATCGATATGGCTGCCATCGCCGCTTTTCTCGCGCGCAATCAGCGCGAGCAGGATGTTGATGACCGCGGGAAACGTGCCCCCGCCAATGTCCGCGATCAATGCCGGCGGCACCGTAGGACGGTCGAGCGGCCCCGGTGACAGCGACAATAGCCCTGTCGCGCCAATATAGTTGATGTCGTGGCCCGCCTCGTTCCGCCTCGGGCCGCTCTGGCCGTAGCCCGTGATCGAGCAATAGATCAGTTTTAGATTGCGCTTCTTCAGCGCCTCATAACCGAAGCCGAGACGATCCATCACGCCGGGGCGGAATTGCTCGACGAGCACATCGGCGCGCTCGACGAGCGCCATCGCCTTGGCCTTGCCTTCCTCGGTTTTGAGATCCGCAATCAATCCCTGCTTTCCGCGGTTCAGCACCGCGAACGGCGCCGACACGCCGTTCAGGCGCGGAAGAAAGCCCCGCCCTTCTTCGCCGCCCGGCCGCTCGATTTTGATGACCTCGGCGCCGGCTTCCGCCAGCATCAAGGTTGCGAGCGGCCCCGGCAGGAGCGTTGTGAAATCGGCAACCACAATACCTTTCAGCGGAGCAGACATTCCGAAATCCTAGCGGTGAAACAGATCGGGCGCGAGTAGCTGATGCTGCACAAGATACATGAGCGTTGTCACCGTCACGATCGAGGCGATGGTGCTGACAAGAATGGCGCTCGAAGACTGCTGCACATAGGCGTTGTATTGCTTCGCCATCACGAAGGCGTTGAGCGCGGTCGGCAGGGACGCCATCAGAATCGCGGTATAGACCCAGACCGGATCAAAGCCGCCAACCAACGAGAGCAGCACCCAAGCAATCAGAGGATGGATCAATAGCTTCACGAAGACCAGCACACCCACGTCCCACGGCACGCGCTTGAATGGCCGCAGAGCCACGGTCACGCCCAGCGCGAACAGCGCGCAAGGGGCTGCAGCGTTCGACAAAACCTCGATCATGCGGTCAATTGCTTTCGGCGGACGCACCTGCAGCCAGGCGGCAAGCACCCCGAGCGCCGTTGCGATGATGAACGGATGGCTCGCGACCCGGCGTGCGATCAGAAGCGCGGTCCGTGCGGGGCTCGCCTTTTCCACGCCGCTCCATTCCATCAGGAAAGGCACCGCCGCAAAGAATAGCGTCGAGTCGAAGGTGAAAATGAGCGCGGTCGGCACCGCCGCATGCGAGCCGAGCGCTGCAAGCGTCAAACCCGGGCCAAGATAGCCGACATTGGCATAGGCGCCGGAGACGCCGGCGATCGCCGCTTCCGGCAGATTTCCCTTTCGCATCCACAGTCCCAACGCGATGCACAGCGCGAAACAGCAAAAGGTCGAGAGCGTAGTCGTCAGCACAAAGCGCGGATTGACGAGCTGCTCGAACGGCGTACGCGAAACGAATTCGAAGAACAGCGGCGGCAGGGCCATATAGATGATGAAAAAATTGAGCCAGCCGAGTTCCTTTTCCGGCAAGCGATAGAGCCGCCCGCTCAGGAAGCCGAGAATGATCAGCCCGAAAAAGGGCGCCGCCAGTTGCAGAATGTCGGACATGGGATGCTCGGGTAGGAAGTGCTGCCATGGGTTATTGGCCCCTGTTTATGCGGTCAATCCTGCCCGGCGCAGACCTGAGGCGACTAGGCTTCATACCCCTTCTCGGCTAAACCGATCCTGTCTTAGAGGTTGCATGCATGAAGCTTCCGAAAAACTTCTTCAAACCGCTTGCGCTCGGCGCGCCCGCCCCGCTGCGCGAGCTGCCGGTGCGCCTCGAGCGCGTGATCCATTTCGTCCCGCCGCACAACGAAAAAGTCCGCGCCCGCATCAAAGACACCATCAAGGACGTCGACGTTCTGCTCGGCAATCTTGAGGATGCCGTACCCGCCGATGCCAAGGAAGCCGCGCGAAAGGGCTTCATTCAGATGGCAAAGGAAAACGAGTTCGGCACCACCGGACTTTGGACACGCGTGAACTCGCTCGCGAGTCCGTGGGCGCTCGACGACATCACAGAGATCGTCGGCGCCGTCGGCAACAAGCTCGACGTGATCATGCTGCCGAAAGTCGAAGGCCCGTGGGACATCCACTATCTCGATCAGTTGCTCGCACAGCTCGAGGCGAAGCATTCAATCAAGAAGCCGATCCTGATTCACGCCATTCTGGAGACCGCAGAAGGCGTGATGAATGTGGAATCCATCGCCTCCTCCTCCCCGCGCATGCACGGCATGAGCTTCGGTCCGGCGGATCTTGCGGCCTCGCGCGGCATGAAGACGACGCGTGTGGGCGGCGGGCATCCGGAATACAGGGTGATCGCCGACCCGGACGGCGGAAAGCGAGCGAGCTCGTTGCAGGATTTGTGGCACTATTCCATCGGCCGTATGGTCGATGCTTGTGCCGCGAACGGCATCAAGCCGTTTTACGGCCCCTTTGGCGACATCGCCGATCTTGAAGGTTGCGAAGTGCAATTTCGCAATTCCTTCTTGCAGGGTTGTGTCGGCGCCTGGTCGCTGCATCCGAACCAGGTCGAGATCGCAAAGCGCGTTTTCAGCCCCGACCCCAAGGAAGTCGCCTTCGCAAAGCGCATCCTCGAGGTCATGCCCGACGGCACCGGGGTCGGCATGGTTGACGGAAAGATGCAGGACGACGCGACCTGGAAACAGGCCAAGGTAATGGTCGATCTTGCCCGGCTGGTTGCCCAAAAGGACCCGGCCCGAAAAGAGCTTTACAAACTGTAGATTAGACGCCCAAACTTATGACGAAGCACGCCTTTCCGGCTATGATCACACCGCTATGGCGACGAAGAGCAACCAGGCCAAATTCCATATCGGACAAGTCGTCCGGCACCGCATCTTTCCGTTTCGCGGCGTGATTTTTGATATCGATCCCACCTTCAACAACACCGAGGAGTGGTGGCTTTCGATCCCGGAAGAAATCCGCCCGGCGAAGGAGCAACCGTTTTATCATCTGCTGGCGGAGAATGCCGAAAGCGAATACATCGCGTATGTGTCCGAGCAGAATTTGCTGCCGGACGACTCCGGCGAACCGCTGCGGCATCCCGAACTCGAAGAGCGTTTTTACGCCGACGGGGCCGGCACCTATCGCGCGCGCGGGCTCAATCTTCACTAAAGAAAAACGGCGCGCAAACGGCGCGCCGTTTCTTTTCCGGAATCTTCCGCCGGTTATTTTTGCTGATTCTTGAGCGCTTCCGCAGCGCGTTTCTGCAATTCTTCCTTCAGCTTGTCGCGTTGTGCGGCCATCGCTTTCTCGTCCACGGCGGGGCCGTCATAGGCCTTGGCGAAATCCTTGGTCGTGAACACGAAGTCGATGGTGCGGCGCTGCCCGTTGATCACCTGCACGCGCATGATCTGCGACTTCTTCAGGGCGGTGATGAAGTTGTTGTCGATCTCGAGTTCGGCAATGCACCCCGGCGGCTGGTTCGGCGGAGTTACGCAAGCGATATAGGGAATGTCGTTCGGAAGCTGCTGCTGGTCAATATGAATGCGTACGCCGGGCGGCAGCAACATTCCCATCGGTGCCACAATGGTCATGCCCTTGCGCGGATTGTCCTGCATTTCCTGAATGGTGGCCGACATCAGAAACTGACCCGTCTCGGCGAAAAGCGCCTGCGCAATTTCGCAAATTTTCTTCTTGGACGTCGGCTCTTCGATGCAGCGCTTCGTCCAGGGGGACGGCACGACGACCGCCTGCTGCGATTGCTGCTGTTGCGCGGGCGCCGCCTGCTGTTGTTGCTGCTGCGGAGCCGGCTGCGCTTTCGGCGCGCCTTTTTTATCCTTCGTTGCCTGGGCCGCCGCCCCCGAGCCGAGCGCCACTGCAATCAAAAGCGCGCCCGCCGGCGCAAAATACCTGCGAATTGCCATAAAACTTCCCCTCTGACCCATGACGGTACGCCGCAGCGCGACGATTGGATGAGTGATTGTTTGGAGCGCGGCCAAGCCGCGCGTCGATGGTGTCCCTCGTGTCAGCGGCAAATGAGGCAAGAGAGAGGCCCCCGTCAATAGCCATCATAGGGGGTGCTAAGGGCCTGTGATAGCGTCGATTCCGCCATGGAATCGATGCTAAACGCCGGCTGGCAATCTGAGGCGCGCGAATTCGCTGCGCCGCGAATCCCGCGCGGCAGGCCGTATATCGGCACCGCTTTTCTGGCGATCTGTCTCGCAGGGCTTGCCGCAGGCGTGCAGCCCGCTTTCGCCGAGCCGCGGCACGCTATCGCGATGCACGGCGAACCCGCCTACCCGCCCGGCTTCTCTCATTTCAGCTATGTCAATCCTGATGCCCCCAAAGGCGGCCGCCTCACGCTTGGCCTGCTCGGGTCATTCGACAGCCTGAACCCGCTTGCGGTACGCGGCACAGCCGTGCAGCAAATCCGCAATTACGTCATCGAGAGCTTGCTTGCGCGCGGGCAGGACGAGCCGTTCACGCTGTATGGCTTGCTTGCCGAAACCGTCGAGATGGATGACGCACGCAGCTTCGTTACCTTCCGTCTCAACCCGCTCGCGCGCTTTGCCGACGGGAAGCCGGTGACGCCCGACGACGTGCTTTTTTCCTGGCGGCTTCTCCGCGACAAGGGGCGGCCCAATCATCGCTACTATTACGGCAAGGTCGCGCGCGCCGAAAAACTGGACGAGCGCACCGTGCGTTTCGACTTCGCCGGAAAAGGCGACCGCGAACTGCCTTTGATCCTCGGTCTCATGCCGATTCTGCCGAAACACGCGATCAACGCCGACGAGTTCGAGGACAGCGGATTGAAGCCCCCGCTCGGCAGCGGCCCCTACCGCGTCGGAGAAGTAAGGCCGGGTGAAAGCATCACGCTCAAGCGCGACCCGAACTACTGGGGACGCGATCTCGCGGTCAATCGCGGGCTCTACAATTTCGACGAAATCAAAATCGATTTCTTCCGCGATTCAAATACCTGGTTCGAAGCCTTCAAGCGCGGGCTTTACGACGTCCGTTTCGAAACCGACCCGGGGCGCTGGACAAAACAATACGACTTCCCGTTTGCGCGCACCGGCCACCTTGTTCGCGAGGGCTTCGTCAGCGCGGAACCGCGGCCGATGATGGCATTTGTGTTCAATACGCGCCGCGCGATCTTCGCCGACCCGCGCGTACGCGGGGCCGTGAACGAATTGTTCGACTTCGAGTGGGTGAACGCCAATCTCTATTACGGCGCCTATCGCAGGAATGGCAGTTTTTTCCAATCGTCCGAACTTTCCGCGCTTGCGCGTCCGGCAGATGAACGGGAAAAAACGTTACTCAAACCGTTTCCCGACGCAGTCCGGCCCGATGTGATGGAGGGCCGCTATCGCCCGCCGGTATCCGACGGCTCGGGCCGCGACCGCAACCGCCTCAAGGGTGCGCTTCTTCTATTCGCCGAAGCCGGCTGGGAGCTGAAAGGCGGCAAGCTCGTCGACAAAAAGGGGGAGCCGTTTCGTTTCGAAATCATGGTGTCGTCCCGCGACGAAGAGCGGCTTGCGCTTGCCTTCTCCACCATGCTGCGGCGCGCAGGGATCGTTGCCTCGGTGCGTTATGTCGACGGCACGCAGTTCGAACAGCGGCGGCGCTCCTATGATTTCGACATGATGCCCTATACCTGGACGCAATCGCTGTCGCCCGGGAACGAACAGACGTTTTACTGGGGCTCGGAGAGCGCCGACACACCTGGCACGCGGAACTACATGGGCGTGAAATCGAAAGCGGTGGATGCGATGATCGCGGCCTTGATCGCGGCCCGTGACCGTGCCGAGCTGGTCGCCGCCGCCCGCGCCCTCGACCGCATCCTGATCTCCGGCGACTATGTCGTGCCGCTGTTCTATCCGCAGGAAATCTGGGTTGCGCACTGGCCGTGGATCGAGCATCCGGCGAAGGCCCCGCTCACGGGCTTGCAGATCGAAAGCTGGTGGCGGATACCCGAATCGTCGCAAGTGAATGGGGATTCGAGAAAGCGTCCATAATATGACGCCGAGAGCTTCGCATCCGCAGGAAATGGGCTTCGACCCGAAGGTGACGCTCGACTCCGTTTTTCGACGGAACGTCTTGATGCAGCCGGGAGCGCCCGCGCTTGCCGACCCGCCCGATCGGGAGGCGATCGTCGGCGGCGCCTCGCGCCGGTTCAACTACGCAGAAGCGGATATCGCAGTGAGCCGCCTTGCGGCGCAACTGAAAGCGATCGGGCTTCCGGAACAGGCGGTGGTCGCGATCCAGCTTCCCAACATAGTGGAGGCGATCATTACGCTCCTGGCGGTGACGCGCGCGGGAATGATCGCCCTGCCGCTGCCGATGCTGTGGCGGCGATCCGATCTCGTCACGGCCCTTCGCGAAATCGCGCCGCGGGCTTTCATTACCTCGACGCGCTTTGGCGATGAGCGGCCGGCGGAAACCGCCTGTGAGGTGGCCGCCGAACTCTTCACGCTTGGCTTTCCTTGCGCATTCGGCCCGGATGTTCCCGATGGCGTGATCCCGCTCGACATCGACGCGCGCGCGCATGGCGACACCGAGCCATTTCCGCCCGTGCGCGGCATCTCGCCGGATAGTTTTGCGATCGCGACTTTCGACGCATCGCGCCAGGGGCCTTACGCGGTCGCACGCACACACAGCCAGTGGCTCGCCGCCGGCTTCGCCGTCACGATGGGAGCGAATATCGCCTCGGGCGACAATATCGTTTCGACTATGCCCCCCTCCTCGCTCGCCGGGATCGCCGGCGCGTTCATTCCATGGCTGATGATCGGCGGGACGTTGCAGCTCTCGCACGGTTTTTCGCCGCTCGCGGCCGCCATGGCACCGGCGGGCGCGCATCTCGTTGCGCCGGCGATTGCGCTGCCCTCGCTCGCGACCAAGGACGCGGAGGGCTTTTCTTCCTGTATCGCGGTTCATCGCGGGCCCGAAACCCTCGGACTCGATCTTTCGCGGCTCAATAGCGACGCGATCGTCGACATGCAGCTCTTCGGCGAAACGGGGTTCACCGCGCTTCGCCGAATCGCCAAGATCATGCCCTCGCCCATTCCGGTCGGACTGATTACCGCGCCGGTCGAGACGGAAGATGCGCCGGCCGTCATCGAAACGCGGCGGCTCGCGGACGGGACGCTCGCGGTGCGCGGCGCGATGGTGCCGGACAAGCCGATCACGATCGGCGGACACGCGTCCGCCGCGCAGCTCGAATTCGACATTGATAATTTCGTCCGCACCAACATGAAATGCCATGCAAGCGGCGGAGCGCTGGTGATTGAAGCGACGCCGGAGGGAATTTTGCAAATCGGCGGCTTGCGCTTCGGCTTCGACGACCTCGCTATGCGCGTTGCAAAAGCGTCATCCGGCGCGGAGCTTACCGTTGCGCGCGATCCGATTCTCGGCATGCGTGGCGTAATCGACGCGCCTGATCCTGAACGCGCGATCAAAGAGCTTGACGAGGCCGGGCTTTCGGGCGTCATAATCGAAGGCGTGAAACGATGGCCGCAAGCGAGGCGCGCCGCAAGCTAGCGGAGGCAATTTGCCGAAGCAGATCCTGATCGATGTCGTCTCCGATGTCGTTTGTCCTTGGTGCTATCTGGGCAAGCGGCGTCTCGAAGCCGCGCTCAAGCTGCGCCCCGATATCGAGGCCGAGGTTCACTGGCGCCCCTATTTTCTCAATCCGCAGGTGCCGCGCGAGGGAATGGCGCGTACGGATTATCTTTCGCGCAAATTCGGCAGCGACGAGCGCTTTCGCCCGGCGCACGAGCGCCTTTCGAAGCTCGGTAAGGAAGAAGGCGTCGAATTCCATTTCGAGAAGATCAAACGGCAGCCGAACACGCTCGACGTGCATCGCCTGATCGGCTGGGCGGAGGAAGCCGGCAAGGGTTCGGCCGTGGTCGAAAACCTCTTCGCTGCGTTCTTCACCAATGGCGAGGACCTCACCGACAGCGAAGTGCTCGTGAAAGCGGCAGCCGCCGGCGGCATGGACGCCGAGCAAGTGCGGCGCGATCTCGCGAGCGACCGCGACGTTCAGTTTACGCAGAGGGCTGCGGGTTCTGCCGCCGACGGCGGCATTTCGGGCGTGCCGTTTTTCATCTTCAACAGCCGCTTCGCGGTCGCCGGTGCGCAAACGCCGGATATGCTTGCGCAGGCGATGGACCAGGCGCTCGCCGCCGACGAAGCAGCCTGACCTTCAGGCCGCGATACGGCCGCCTTCCGCGATCGTTACGAGATTTTGCAAGAGCTCCCGCGTGCCCTTGAGCCGCGTGGCAATATCGTCCCAGTCCTCGAACCAGACCATTTTCTGATCGGGCCGCACCTTCGCGAACGGCGCATTCTCGGCGATCCATTTCAGGAGACCTTCGGGATTCTCGAACTTATTGTCGCGGAAGGCGATCACCGCGCCCTTCGGACCCGCCTCGATGCGCTCCACATTGGCGCGGCGGCAAAGCGACTTGATCGCGACGACCTTGAGAAGCGTCTCGACTTCCTCGGGCAGTTTTCCGAAGCGGTCGACGAGTTCGGCCGCCGCCGCCTCGATTTCCTGTACATCTTCGAGGTCGGCAAGGCGCCGGTAGAGCCCGAGCCGAACCGCGAGATCGGGCACATAGGTCTCGGGGATCATCACCGAAGTGCCGACCGCAATCTGCGGCGACCATTTCTCGTCGGGCGGCTGTTCTATCCCGGCCTCCAATGCGGCGACGGCTTCGGCGAGCATTTCCTGATAGAGCTCGTAGCCGACCTCGCGAATATGACCGGATTGCTCGTCGCCGAGCAGATTTCCAGCGCCGCGAATGTCGAGATCGTGCGAAGCGAGTTCGAAACCCGCGCCCAGCGTGTCCAGGGATTGCAGCACCTTCAGGCGGCGCTCGGCCTGCTCCGTCACCGGCCGTTCGGCGGGTGTGGTCATGATCGCGTAGGCACGCGTCTTCGAGCGGCCGACGCGGCCGCGCAATTGATAGAGCTGCGCGAGGCCGAAGCGGTCAGCGCGGTGGATGATGAGCGTGTTCGCTGTCGGAATGTCGAGCCCGGATTCGACAATCGTGGTCGAAAGCAGCACGTCGAATTTCCCGTCGTAGAACGCCGACATGATGTCCTCGAGCTGGCGCGCGGGCATTTGCCCGTGCGCGATCTCAACTTTGACCTCGGGGATATAGGTCGCGAGAAATTCCTTGCGCGCCTGCAAATCCTCGATGCGCGGGCAAACGTAAAACATCTGCCCTCCCCGGTATCGCTCGCGTAAAAGCGCTTCGCGCAGGATCAATGGGTCGAAGGGCGTCACGAAAGTGCGCACCGCAAGCCGGTCGATAGGCGGGGTCGCGATGATCGAGAGTTCGCGCACGCCGGCGAGCGCAAGCTGCAACGTGCGCGGAATGGGCGTGGCGGTGAGCGTCAGCACGTGTACTTCGTTGCGAAGCTGCTTCAGCCGCTCCTTGTGCACCACGCCGAAATGCTGCTCCTCGTCGATGACGACGAGGCCGAGATCCTTGAACTTGACGGATTTCGCGAGCAAGGTGTGGGTGCCGATCACAATGTCAATTGTGCCGGAGGCAATCCCTTCTTTCACCTTGGTCAATTCGCCTTGCGAAATCAGGCGGGAAGCCTGCGCGACGGTGAGCGGAAAGCCTCGAAAACGCTCCGAGAAGGTCTTGAAATGCTGGCGCGCCAAGAGCGTCGTCGGCACGACGACGGCAACCTGCTTCCCCGCCATTGCCGCGACAAAGGCCGCGCGCAATGCGACTTCTGTCTTGCCGAAACCGACGTCGCCGCAAATCAGACGATCCATCGGGCGGCCGGCGGCGAGATCTTCGAGCACAGCGGCAATTGCAGCGTCCTGATCCTCGGTTTCGTCGTAGGGAAAGCGCGCACAGAATTCGTCATAGAGGCCCTGCGGCGGCGTGAATTTCGGCGCCTCGCGGAGTTTGCGCGCGGCGGCGACACGTACGAGCTCCGCGGCAATTTCACGGATGCGGCTCTTGAGCTTCGCTTTCCGCGACTGCCAGCCCACGCCGCCGAGGCGGTCGAGTTGCACCGCCGTGTCCTCGTTGCCGTAGCGGGAGAGCAATTCAAGGTTTTCGACGGGAAGAAACAGCCGCGAGTCGTCGGCGTAATGGATTTCGAGACAATCGTGCGACGCGCCAAGCGCCTCGATGGTTTTCAGCCCCATGAAGCGTCCGATGCCGTGATCGACGTGAACGACAAGATCGCCTGCGCTCAAGCTCGTGACTTCGGAAATGAAATCCTCGGCGCGGCGCTGGCGGCGATGCGGGCGCGTAAAGCGGTCGCCGAGAACATCCTGCTCGGACAAAAAGGCTGCATTGGCGGTCTCGAAGCCGGTTTCGAGCCCGAACACCGCAAGTCCGGTCGCTCCGCCCGGAAGCGCCAGCACCTCGGACCAGCTCCCCACCGGGCGAAGATCCTTCAGGCCATGGTCGGAAAGCACATGCTGCATGCGGTCGCGCGAACCCTCGCTCCAGAAGGCAAAGACCGCGCGCTTGTTCGCACCCGCGAGCGCCTTGACGTGATCGGCCACGGCGCTGAACAAATTTGTATTCTCGTTCGCACGCTCGGGCGCGAAATTGCGTCCTATTTTTCCGCCGGCGTCGATCACGTTCGGCGCCTCGGGAACGGCGAAAGGCTGCAGGCGCACCAAAGCTGAATCGTCGAGCCGCTTCCGCCATTCGTCTTCCGTCAAATAGAGGCGATCGGGTTTCAGCGGCTTGTAGAGCGGGCCCTGTCCTGCATCGAGCGCCTCGCGCCGCGCGGAATAATAATCGTTGATCTGCGCAAGCCGCTCCCGCGCAGCTTCTTCGATCAGCGGCTCGAGCACGACCGGCGAACCGGGCATGTAGTCGAACAGCGTTTCCAGTTTCTCGGCGAAAATCGGCAGCCAGTGCTCGAGCCCCGGATGACGGCGGCCGTGGCTGACGGCGTCAAACAGCACGTCGTCCTTCGTCTGCCCGCCGAAAGTGGCCGTATAATTCATGCGGAAGCGGCGAATGGTTTCGCTCGTAAGCTGCACTTCGCTGAGCGGCACGAGATGCAGCGCTTCTTGCGTGGCGGCGCTGCGTTGCGTCTCGGGGGCGAATTCCTTGATCGTTTCCAGCGTATCGCCGAAGAAATCGAGCCGCACGGGCGCATCCGCGCCGGGCGCGTAAAGGTCGAGAATGCCGCCCCGCACGGCGTATTCGCCGACATCGCGGACGGTGGAAGCGCGGATGAAGCCGTTCGTCTCGAGCCAGCGCACGATGTTGTCCATTGGCCGGACATTGCCCGGCTTGAGCTGCATGGATTGAGCGGCGACCGCTTCACGCACGGGAACACGCTGCAACAGCGCGTTCACCGTGGTGAGCACAATGCCCGCGCTCTCCCGCTCGTGCGAAAGACCGGCCAGCGTCGCCATCCGCCGTGCGCTCACGGCGGCATTGGGAGAGACGCGGTCATAAGGCAAGCAGTCCCATGCCGGGAAAGTGAGCAGCGATAGGTCGGGGGCGAAGAAGTTCAGCGCGCGCTCGAAAGCGGCCATGCGCTCGGCATCGCGGCAAACGACGAGGATGCGCTTCGAGGCCGATTTTGCGCGCGCGGCAAAGCTGCGCGCGAGATCAGCGACTACAAGGCCGGAAAACCCGTCCGGCGCGTTCGCGATGACGAGATGATGTCCAGGCTTCAGGCGATCGGCCGGCGGAACGAGCTTATTCATGACGCCGCATCGCCTAATTTGATATGAAAGGCGCGAATTCTCTGCAATAGAGGATCGTCATATTCGGCCGGTGCCGATGCTGCGCCGACGATCCAGTTGTAGAGATCGGGATCGGGCACTTCCATCAACCGCTCCAGCGAGGCGATTTCCGGCTCGCTCAGGTTATCGACGAACTTCTCCGCGAACCGGCCGAGCAGCAAATCCATCTCGCGCGTGCCGCGATGCCAGGCGCGGAACACAATCCGCCGTTTGCGGATTTCGGCATCGTCGTGTTGCGGGTCGGCCATCGTGTTTCCCAAACGCCAAAAGCCCGGACTCGCCGGGCGGACTTTATATAGCGGTGCGATCCGCATTTGTCAGGGGCCGACATTGCGCAAGCCGCGGGGTTCCTTCAATTTGCAAGAATGCGGCCCGCGATCCTCAACCCCCTGTTCGCCTCGCTGAAAACGCTGAAAGGCGTCGGCGACAAAATCGCGAAACCTTTCGGCCGGCTGTTCGGCCGCGAGGAGCCGCGGATCATCGATCTTCTGTTCCACTTGCCGTATTCCGCGATCGACCGGCGATCGATGCCGAAACTTTCTGAGGTCGTACCGGATACGATCGTCACGCTTGAAGTAACGGTCGACCGGCATGTGCCGGGCCGGGGACGCGCGCCTTACAAGATCCGCACACATCAAGGGATGCAGACGCTCGATCTCGTCTATTTCCATATCTCGCCCGAACGGGCGGAAAAAATGTTTCCCGCCGGCGCGACACGTTACGTCTCCGGACTCGTGTCGATGTACGACAGCCACTTCCAGATGACGCATCCGGACCGCGTTGGGAGCGAAAAGGACTTGCCGGAAATCCTCACTGTTGAGCCCGTCTACCCGCTCACCGAAGGGCTCGCGACAGGAACCATGCGGCGCACCGCGGCAAACGCGCTCGCCAAGCTTCCCGATCTTCCCGAATGGTGCGACCCCTCCTTTCTTGCGCAGAAGAAATTCGCGCCGTTCTCGACAGCACTGCGGCGAATGCACGCACCGGAAGAGGTCGTGGATGTTGCGCCGGAGTCGCCATTCCGTGCCCGGCTTGCCTATGACGAACTGCTTTCGCATCAACTGGCGCTTGCGCTTCTGCGCACCCGCATCCGGCGCGACAAAGGCCGTAAAAGCATAGGCGACGGCCGACTGCGAGCCAAAATCGAAGCGGCGCTTACGTTTTCGCTCACCGGCGCCCAGAAAGCCGCCATACAGGAAATCATCCGCGATCTTTCGTCCGAGCATCGCATGCTGCGGCTCCTGCAAGGCGATGTCGGCTCGGGGAAGACTGTTGTCGCGCTTATGGCGGCGGCGCATGTGATCGAGGCCGGCCGGCAGGCCGCGATCATGGCGCCGACGGAGATCCTCGCGCGTCAGCACTACGACCGCATTGCGCCGCTCGCGAAAGCCGCCGGTATCAGGATCTCGATTCTGACCGGCCGCGAGCGTGGACGAGATCGCGAAGCGTTGCTTGAGCAGCTCGCAGCCGGTGAAATCCATCTTCTCGTCGGCACCCACGCGCTATTCCAGGAGGGCGTCGAGTTCAAAGACCTTGCGCTCGCTGTCGTCGACGAGCAGCACCGATTTGGCGTTCACCAGCGGCTTGCGCTCGCGCAGAAGGGCGAAGCCGTGGATTTGCTGGTGATGACCGCAACGCCGATCCCGCGCACGCTGGTGCTGACCTATTTCGGCGATATGGACGTTTCCGAGCTGCGCTCAAAACCCGCAGGAAGGCAGCCGATCGACACACGCACGATCTCGCTCGGCCGCATCGAGGAGGTCGTCGAAGCGATCGGACGAGGGATTCAGAGCGGCGCGCGCGTGTATTGGATCTGCCCGCTGATCGAGGAATCCGAACTCGTCGATCTCGCCGCCGCCGAGGAGCGTTACGCCTTCCTAAAAGAGCGTTTCGGAAAGAAAGTGGGGCTGGTGCATGGCCGGATGCGGCCCACGGAAAAAGATGCGGCGATGGAAAAATTCGCGCGCGGCGAAACTCAAATCCTCGTCTCGACAACCGTAGTCGAAGTCGGCGTCGATGTGCCGGAGGCGACCATCATGGTGATCGAACATGCCGAACGCTTCGGGCTTGCGCAGTTGCATCAGCTTCGCGGCCGTGTCGGACGCGGCAGCGGTCAATCGACCTGCCTCCTGCTCTACAAGACGCCGCTGGGCGAAGCCGCCAAGCGCCGCCTCAGCACGATGCGCGAGACCGAGGACGGCTTTCGAATCGCGGAAGAGGATTTGGCGCTGCGCGGCGAAGGCGAAGTGCTCGGCACGCGCCAGAGCGGCCTCCCCGGCTTCAAGATCGCCAATCATGAGCAGCACGGCGCGTTGCTGGAAGCCGCGCGAAAAGATGCTGCGCTTATTCTCATGCGCGATCCCGCGCTCGCAACCGAACGTGGTCGGACGCTGCGAATTTTGTTGCACCTGTTCGAGCGCGAGGATGCGGTGCGGCTGATCGAGGCCGGCTGATTATTCGACGGTAACGGACTTGGCGAGGTTACGCGGCTGGTCGACGTCGGTGCCGCGCGCGACCGCAACGTGATAGGCGAGCAATTGCACCGGAATGGAATAGACGAGCGGCGCAATCGTCGACGGCATTTCGGGGAGCGTCAGCACCGTTTCGGTTTTTACGCCTGCTTCCCTGGCGCCGTTGTTGTCGGTGACAAGCACGATCCTGCCGCCGCGCGCGAGCACCTCCTGCATGTTCGAGACGGTCTTCTCGAACACCTTGTCGTGCGGGGCGAGCACGATCACCGGCATGTTTTCGTCGATCAGCGCGATCGGGCCGTGCTTCAATTCGCCCGCGGCATAGCCCTCGGCATGAATGTAGGAAATTTCCTTGAGCTTGAGCGCGCCTTCGAGCGCGAGCGGAAAGCTCGTGCCGCGGCCGAGATAGAGCACGTCGTTCGCGCTCTCGATTTCGTGCGCGAGTTTCTCGATTTGCGGCTCGAGCGCGAGCGCCTCCGACATGATGCGCGGCACTTCGATGAAAGCGTGCACGAGCTTGCGCTCGTCTTCCGCGGTCAGCACGCCGCGTGCCCGGCCGGCGGCGACCGCGAGGCACGCGAGTGCCGCGAGCTGGCAGGTGAACGCCTTGGTCGAGGCAACGCCGATTTCGGGACCGGCAAGCGTCTGGATCGCGACTTCGCTCTCGCGCGCAATCGTCGATGTAGGGACGTTCACGACCGAAAGCGTGTGCTGGCCGTTCTCTTTCGCGTAACGGAGCGAGGCGAGCGTGTCGGCGGTCTCGCCCGATTGCGAGACGAAGATCGCGAGCCCGCCCTTGGCCATCGGCGCCTCGCGGTAGCGGAATTCGGAGGCGATATCGACGTCGACCTGGATTTTCGCGAAGCGCTCGAACCAGTATTTCGCAACCAGCCCGGCATAGTACGCCGTGCCGCAGGCGGAGATCGTGATGCGGTTCAGATCCTTGAAGTCGAACGGGAGCTTCACCGGAATCCGCACGCGCTCGTTCGCCATGTCGAGGAGCGAAGCGAGCGTGTGGCCGACGACCTCCGGCTGCTCGAAAATTTCCTTCGCCATGAAGTGGCGATGATTGCCCTTGTCGACGAGAAAGGCGCCGGCCGAGCTCGTCTGCACGGGGCGCAAGACTTTCCTGCCGGACGCGTCGCGGATTTCGACGCCTTCGCGGCGGACGATCGCAAGATCGCCTTCCTCGAGATAGGAAATATTCTGCGTGAACGGCGCGAGCGCGATCGCGTCGGAGCCGAGATACATTTCGCCCGTGCCGTAGCCGACCGCGAGCGGGCTTCCCTTGCGCGCGCCGATCAGAAGATCGTTTTCGCCCTCGAACAGGAACGCGAGCGCGAAGGCGCCGCGCAACTGCGGAAGGGCCGCAGCCACCGCCTCGACCGGCCCCTTCCCGCTCTTTATCTCCTGCGTTACGAGATGCGCGATGACTTCGGTGTCGGTCTCGCTCCGGAAAACCGCGCCCTTTTTCAGGAGCATGTCGCGCAGTTCGCGGAAATTCTCGATGATGCCGTTGTGCACGACCGCGAGCTTGTCGGTCGCGTGCGGATGGGCGTTGGTCTCCGTCGGCGCGCCGTGGGTCGCCCAGCGCGTGTGGCCGATGCCGATTTTTCCGTGCAGCGGCTCCTTCGCGAGGCGCTGCTCGAGATTTTTCAGCTTGCCCTCGGCCCGGCGGCTCGCAAGGCGGCCGTCTTCGAGCGTCGCGACGCCCGCGGAGTCATAGCCGCGATATTCGAGACGCTTCAAAGAATCGATCAGGCCGTTTGCTACCGCATCCCGCCCGAGAATGCCGACAATACCGCACATGAAAAATCGATCCCCTTACCCCGCAATGCGCTAGCAGAAATGGATTTAGAGAGGGTTTGCGGGCGGGAAAAATCACTTCCGATTGCGGCGGATTTCAAGCCAAACCGCCGCCCAATCATTGATCGTTAACCCAGATGTTAATCCCCGGAGCGGCCGTTCGGCCGCTCCAAAGGTTTGAGTTCCAGCGTCAGGCGCTCGACGCCGCGCAGCACGCTCAAATTTACCGTCCGGCCGATCCGCTCGCCGTTCAGCAGGCGGATCATGTCGTCGATGCCGGTCACCGCCGTGTCATCGAGGCTGACCACGATGTCGCGCGGCTGCAGCCCGCCCGCGCCGGCGGGGCTTCCCTTCTCGACATTCGCGATCATGGCCCGAACTTGTTTTCGATCCCGTGCTTGAGCGCAAAGCGGCGCGGCACCGGCACGGTCTGCGCCGAAACGCCGATATAGGCGCGGCGCACGCGGCCGTGGCGGATCAGTTCGCCGAGCACGTATTGCGCGGTGTTGCTCGCGATCGCGAAGCAGATGCCCTGCGCGCCCATGATGACGGCGGT
>JAJPHK010000018.1 GCA_021325315.1 Alphaproteobacteria bacterium | reverse complement strand
GGCGAGCACGTCCACGTTCACAATCTCAAGACGAAGCGGTGGTAATCATGGCGCAGGGCAACGGCAAATCGAACATGAAATTTCAGGGCTGGCGGCGCGAGAACGGCCGCGTCGGCGTGCGTAACCACGTCGTCATCCTGCCGCTCGACGACCTGTCGAACGCCGCCTGCGAAGCGGTCGCGAACAACATCAAGGGCACGCTCGCGATCCCGCACGCCTATGGGCGCCTGCAATTCGGCGAAGATCTCGAATTGCATTTCCGCACGCTGATCGGCACGGGCTCGAATCCGAACGTCGCGGCGGTTGTCGTGATCGGCATTGAGGAGCAGTGGACCAATCGCGTCGTCGAAGGCATCAAGAAAACCGGCAAGCCCGTCACCGGCTTCGGCATCGAACTGCACGGCGATATCAACACCATCGCGCGCGCCTCGCGCGTCGCGAAGGATTACGTACAGTGGGCCTCGGAGCTCAAGCGCGAGGAATGCGATTTATCCGAGCTCTGGATCTCGACGAAATGCGGCGAGAGCGACACGACGACGGGTCTTGCGTCCTGCCCGACCGTCGGCAACATGTACGACAAGCTGATCCCGAAAGGGATCTACGGCGTGTTCGGCGAGACTTCCGAAATCACCGGCGCCGAGCATCTCGCGAAAGCGCGCGCGATTTCGCCGGAAATCGGCGAGAAGTGGATGAACACCTGGCAGGCCTACGAAAACGACGTCATCCAGGCCCACAAGACGAACGACCTTTCGGATTCGCAGCCGACCAAGGGCAACATCGCCGGCGGCCTCTCGACGATCGAAGAGAAGGCGCTCGGTAATCTCGAGAAGATCGGCCGCACCTGCAAATACATCGACGTGCTCGCCCCGGCCGAAACGCCGGCCAAGGGCCCCGGCCTCTACTACATGGATACGTCGTCGGCCGCGGCCGAATGCGTCACCCTGATGGCGGCGGGCGGCTATGTGATCCACACCTTCCCGACCGGGCAGGGCAACATCATCGGCAACCCGATCGTTCCCGTGATCAAAATCAGCGGCAATCCGCGCACGGTGCGGACGATGTCGGAGCACATCGACGTCGACGTCTCGGGCATCCTGCGCCGCGACCAGACGATCCCGGAAGCGGGCGACGCCTTGATCGAGATGATCATGCGTACCGCGAACGGGCGTCTCACCGCCTCGGAAGCGCTCGGGCATCGCGAATTCACGCTGACGAAGCTATACCGCAGCGCGTAATTTGCGCGCATGACCGATATCGTAATTACCGAATCCATCGACGAGGACGCCTTAAAAAGCGTCCTCGCCGGCTTTGATATTCACTACGATCCGAAGCTTTTTCTGCGCCACGAGGATCTTTGCCGCGCCGTCGCGGATGTGCCGGCGCTGATCGTCCGCAACAACACCCAAGTGAACGCGGAGGTCCTCAAGCACGCGAAGAAGCTAGTCGCCATCGGCCGTCTCGGTGTCGGGCTCGACAACATCGACATGGAGACGTGCAAGACGCGGGGGATCGCCGTCTATCCTGCCACGGGCGCGAACACGCAATCGGTGGTGGAATATGTGATCGGATCGATCTTCGTTCTGTTGCGCCGGGCGTTCTTCGCGACACCTGACGTGCTGGCGGGTGAGTTTCCGCGCGCGAAATGGCAGGGCCGGGAGGTGACAGGCAAGCGTCTCGGTATCGTCGGCTTCGGCGCGATCGGCCGCTCGCTCGGTGCGAGTGCATCCGCGCTCGGCATGGAGGTCGTCGGCTACGATCCGTACCTCAAAGCAGGCGATCCGGCCTGGTCGCAGCCATGGGGCAAGGTTGCGGCGCTCGATCTCGACACATTGCTTGCGACAAGCGATGTCGTTTCGTTGCATGTGCCGCTGACTGCTGAGACGAAGGATCTGATCGACCGCAAGGCATTGGCGAAAATGAAACGCGGCGCGATCCTCGTGAACGCCGCGCGCGGCGGTGTCGCGAACGAGAAAGCGGTGGCGGAAGCGCTGCGCTCCGGCCGGCTCGGCGGCGCGGCGTTCGACGTTTTCGTGGAAGAGCCGCTTTCGAAGGAAAAGGCGCAGGTCTTCGCGGATTGCCCGAACCTCATTCTTACGCCGCATGTCGGTGCGGGCACGGCCGAGGCCAATCGCCGTGTTTCGTTTATGGTGGCCGAAAAAATCCGCGATCATCTCGGAGGCAAGTGATGCCGGTGCTGACACTCGCCGAGGCCGAGGAACTGGTCGCCGGCGCGCTCGTAAAAGCGAAAACCGATCCGGAGAACGCGAAAAGCGTCGCGCGGGCGCTCATTGCGGCGGAGGCCGGAGGATTGAAGGGTCACGGTCTTTCGCGCGTCCCGACCTATGCCGCGCAAGCGAAGGTCGGCAAGGTCGATGGCTTCGCGAAGCCGTCGCTCGAATGGAAAAAGCCCGCCGCCGCCGCGATTGACGCCGCGAACGGCTTTGCCTTTCCCGCGGTCGATCTCGCCGTGAAGGAGCTTCCGGCGGCCGCAAGGAAAAACGGAATCGCCGCCGCCGGGATCCATCGCTCGCATCATTGCGGCGCCGCCGGTCATCCGGTGGAGAAGCTCGCGGAAGTCGGCCTGATGGCGCTCATGTTCGCGAACACGCCGGGCGCGATCGCCCCCTGGGGCGGCTCGAAAGCCGTCTTCGGCACGAACCCGATCGCCTTTTCCTGTCCGCTGCCCGGCAGGCCGCCGATCGTGGTCGATCTTTCGCTCTCGAAAGTCGCCCGCGGCAACATTCTTGCGGCAAAACAAAAAAACGAAAAAATTCCGGAAGGCTGGGCGCTCGACGCGGACGGAAAGCCGACGACCGACCCGAATGCGGCGCTGGCGGGCACCATGCTTCCGCTTGGTGACGCCAAGGGCACGGCGCTCGCCTTGATGGTGGAGTTGCTCGCCGCCGGTCTTACGAGCGCGAATTATGCGGCGGACGCATCCTCGTTTCTCGACGCGAAAGGTCCGCCGCCCGGCACCGGCCAGTTGCTCATCGCGTTCGATCCTTCCGCCTTCGGCGGCGGTCTCGATCACTTCGCGGCACTCGCGGCTTCCATCGAAGGGCAGCCGGGAGCCCGGCTTCCCGGCGCGCGGCGGCTCGCGCTACGTGAGAAGGCGAAAGAGAGCGGCCTCACGGTCAGCGACGCGCTGCTCGCCGAAATCAAAGCGATTTAGGCGCGGCGACTTTCTTCTTGTCCTTGATCTCGTCGAGGAAGGCTTGCGCCGCCCTGCTGAAATAGCGTTCGCGGTGACGGAGCACAGTGTAGGGACGCTGCGGCAAGGGGAGGGCAATCGCCTTCAGGCTGCCGGTTTTTAATCCGGCGGCGGCCACGAACTCGGAAATCACCGTCGCCCCGGCGCCGGCTTCGACCGCGGCGCGTACCGCTTCGTTCGACGGCAGTTCCAGAACGATATTCATCCGTTCGATCGAAATCTTCCAGTGCTTTAGCGCTTCCTCGAATTCGGAGCGCGTGCCGGAGCCGACTTCGCGCAACACCCAGCCGGTCGACAATAAATCCGACGAGCTTACGCTTCTGCGCGACGCCCAAGGGTGCTTGCGGCCGACGACCAGCACCAGTTGATCGCGGGCGATCGCCTGCTGCACGAGATGCTCGGCCTCGACCCGCCCCTCGACAAACCCGAGATCGGCGCTCCCGATCTCGACGGCCCGCGCGACCTGCGTCGTATTCCCGTTGACGAGATTGATTTTGATGCGGGGATAGGTCTGGTGAAATTGCACGAGATATTGCGGCAGCCAGTAGCTCGCGATGGTTTGGCTCGCGTGAATCGTCAGCGCGCCGCGCTGTAAGCCGCTCAGCTCGGAGAGCGCGAGCTCCGCCGCCTGCGTGCGCGCGAGCACCGCGCGCGCTTCCGCAAGAAAGATCCGGCCCGACTCCGTGAGTTCGATCCGCCGCCCGACGCGGCTGAACAGCTTCACCGCATGGCGGCTTTCGAGCGCGGCGATCGCGGCGCTCACCGCCGATTGCGTGAGGTTCAGCGATTGCGCGGCCTTGGTGACGTGTTCGCACTCGGCGACGGCGATAAAGACACGGAGTTGTTCGAGGGTCATGACGACTGCTAAACGGAACCGGACTATGCGGCGGAATAGCCGCTAACAAATCAATTCGATTATATACCAAAAACCAATTCACTGGATCGATTATTTCCAAACCCGCGTCTATTGGCCGCTAACTCTGTTAAATTCCGGAAAACGAAACGGCAGCCCGCGTAACGCATTATGAAAGTCATTCAGGAAGCGGATTTCGTTGCCTCGCTTACGGATGCGATGCAATTCATCTCCACCTTTCACCCGTCCGATTTCGTTCGCCATCTGACCGCCGCCTATGAAGCGGAGGAGAGCCCGGCCGCGCGCGATGCGATCGGCCAGATTCTCTACAATTCGCGCCTCGCAGTGCTCGGCCGGCGCCCGATCTGCCAGGACACCGGCGTCGTCAATGTTTTTGTCGATATCGGTATCGGCGCGCGGCTGGAAACGAAGTCTACGGTGCAGGCGCTCGTCGATCGCGCCGTGCGCGCGGCCTATCTTGATGAAAAGAATCCGCTGCGCGCTTCGGTCGTGCACGATCCGCTCTTCAAGCGCGCGAACTCGGGCGACAACACGCCCGCGGTCGTGCACGTCGATATCGTCGAGGGCTATGCGATCGACGTCACCGTTGCCGCGAAAGGCGGCGGCTCCGAAAACAAGGCCTCGTTCAAGGTACTTGAGCCTTCCGAGAGCGTCGCGGACTGGGTCGTAAACACCGTCGAGAAGCTGGGCGCGGGCTGGTGCCCGCCCGGCGTGCTCGGCATCGGCGTCGGCGGCTCCGCCGAAAAAGCGATGCTGCTCGCGAAACGCTCGCTCATGGAGCCGATGAACATGAGCGAGTTGAAGCGCCGCGGTGCTTCGACGCCGGAAGAAAAACTGCGCTTTGAAATTTACGAGCGCGTGAACGCGCTCGGCATCGGCGCGCAGGGTCTTGGCGGGCGCGTTACGGTGCTGGATGTGAAAATCAAATCTTTTCCCACGCACGCCGCGTCTTTACCTGTTGCGCTCATTCCGAACTGCGCCGCAAACCGCCATATCCATTTCCGGCTTGATGGCTCCGGGCGCGCGCATTTCACGCCGCCGGAAATTTCCAACTGGCCCGAGATTGTGCTCGAAAACGCCGCCGCGAGCTTTCGCCGTGTCGATCTCGACAAGTTGACACCCGCCGAAGTGCGAAGCTGGACGATCGGCGAGCGCCTGTTGCTCACCGGCACGCTGCTCACCGGCCGCGATGCCGCGCACAAACGCCTCGTCGAGATGATCCGGAGAGGCGAGAAGCTTCCCGTCGATCTGAAAGGAAAGGCGATTTATTACGTCGGCCCCGTCAATGCCGTCGGCGCGGAAGTGGTCGGCCCCGCGGGCCCGACCACCTCGACGCGCATGGATCGTTTTACCGGCGAACTCCTCGAACACACGGGCCTTCTTGTGATGATCGGCAAGGCCGAGCGCGGGCCCGCCGCGGTCGAATCGATCGCGCGCCACGGTGCCGCTTATCTCATCGCGGTCGGAGGTGCTGCGATTTTGATTTCGAAATCGATCAAGTCGTCGAAGGTGATCGCCTTTCCCGAGCTCGGCATGGAAGCGATCCACGAATTCAGGGTCGAAGAGATGCCCGTGACCGTCGCTGTCGACGCGGCGGGTAATTCAATTCACGAAAGCGGCCCGAAGGCTTGGCGGCGCGCCATCTAATTTTTTGCCATCTGCCGAATCGTTGCGCTGCACAAAATACACGCAACCTGCGGCTTGGGCGGGCAGCGAACCGCTGCCTTTATTTTCAGCAGCAGCATAAGCCACTGAAAATAATCGATTTTCAGCGCCTATGGAACTGGCACGAAGCTTGAAAAGAAGGGGTCGGAAAAACCCTCCCGTGCACAGGAGCATTCGATGGCCGGAAGATCGCAGGGCATAAGTCGCCGCAAAATTTTGAAGGCGGGCGCGGGGACCGCCGCGCTTTTTGCCGCGCTGAAAACCAAATTTCCCTACGGCGTCGGCATCGCGGAAGCGGCCGGCCCCGAAACCACCAAGGCCAATCTCGGTTTCATCGCGCTCACCGACGCAGGCCCGCTCTTCGTCGCGAAGGAGAAGGGGATCTTCGCGAAGTACGGCATGCCCGACGTCGAAGTGCAGAAGCAGGCGTCGTGGGGCGCGACGCGCGACAATCTCGTTCTCGGTTCGGAAGGAAACGGCATCGACGGCGCGCATATTCTCACGCCGATGCCGTACCTGATTTCGGCGGGCAAGGTGACGCAGAACAACGTGCCGACGCCGATGTACATCCTCGCGCGGTTGAACTTGAACGGCCAGTGCATTTCGGTCGCCAAGGAATACATCGATCTGAAGCTCGGCCTCGACACGAAGCCGTTCAAGGCCGCGCTCGAGGCGAAGAAGGCGAGCGGCAAGCCGGTGAAAGCCGCGATGACCTTCCCCGGCGGCACGCACGATCTCTGGATTCGTTACTGGCTTTCCGCCGGCGGCATCGATCCCGACAAGGACATCGAAACGATCGTCGTTCCGCCGCCGCAGATGGTCGCGAACATGAAGGTCGGTACCATGGATTGCTTCTGTGTGTGCGAGCCATGGAACCTGCAGCTTATCCATCAGGGCATCGGCTACACGGCGATCACGACCGGCGAGCTCTGGAACAATCACCCCGAAAAATCCTTCGCCTTGCGCGCCGCCTATGTCGACAAGAATCCGGCAGCCGCGAAGGCGCTGCTCATGGCGGTGATGGAAGCGCAGCAGTGGTGCGAAAACCCGGCAAACGCCGAGGAGCTTTCGACCATCATGGGCAAGAAGCAATGGATGAACGCGCCCTATGACGACATCGTCGACCGCGTGAAAGGAAAATTCGACTACGGCACCGGCAAGGTCGTCGAAAAGCATCCGCATATGATGCGCTATTGGGCGAACCACGCCTCGTATCCGTTCCAGAGCCACGATCTCTGGTTTCTCACCGAGGACATTCGCTGGGGCAAGTTCGAGCCGAGCTTTGACACAAAGTCGCTGATCGGGAAGGTGAACCGCGAGGATCTCTGGCGCGAAGCCGCGAAGGAGCTCGGCATCACCGACATTCCCGCATCGAAGTCGCGGGGCAAGGAAACTTTCTTCGACGGCAAGGTCTTCGATCCCGAGAATCCGGCGGCCTATCTCAAGAGCCTCTCCATCAAGCGCGTGGAAGTCTGATCCTCCCCCTGGGCCGCTCTTGCAGCGGGCGGCCCGTTCTTTTTCGCTAGGAGCTTTTTGAATGAACATGCCAGCCGTCAAAACCGCCAAAGCCGTCGCAGTGCAGACGGAAGCAAGCGTGCTCCCGCTTGCGCCGCGTTTGCAGAAGAGAAGCCGCGTGCTGCGGGATTTGAAGGAACTGCCGGCGAAGATCGTACCGCCGGTCATTGTGATCGCGCTCATTCTGCTCGTTTGGGAAATCTTGTGCCACAAGGCCGGCGCCGCGTTGCCCGCCCCCTCCAAGGTCGTTCGGGAATCGTGGGAGCTGATCGCGAACCCGTTCTACGATCACGGCGGCATTGACAAAGGGCTGTTCTGGCATCTCTCCGCGAGCTTGCAGCGCGTCGCGCTGGGCTATGCGTTCGCGGCCGTGACCGGCGTCGCGCTCGGCGTTCTTGTCGGCCAGTCGACCTGGGCGATGCGCGGACTCGATCCGATCTTTCAGGTGCTGCGCACCGTGCCGCCGCTCGCGTGGCTGCCGCTCTCGCTCGCCGCGTTCCGCGACGGCCAGCCCTCCGCGATCTTCGTCATTTTCATCACCGCGATCTGGCCGATCATCATCAACACTGCGGTCGGCATCCGCAACATCCCGGAGGACTACCGCAACGTCGCGCGGGTGCTGCGGCTCAACCATCTCGAATTCTTCTGGAAGATCATGATTCCGTCGGCGGCGCCTTACATCTTCACGGGGCTTCGGATCGGCATCGGACTTTCATGGCTCGCGATCGTCGCCGCCGAAATGCTGATCGGCGGCGTCGGAGTCGGCTTCTTCATCTGGGATTCTTGGAATTCGTCGCGGCTCTCCGACATCATCGTGGCGCTCGTCTATATCGGCCTTGTCGGATTCATCCTCGACCGCATCGTGGCGCAGGTCGCGAAAATCGTCACCCGCGGCACGGCCGCGAGCTAGCTAAGGGAGATTTCGATGACGGCTTATCTCCAGTTCGACCACATCGACAAGAGCTTCACGCGCGGCTCGGCGGAAACCGAAGTGCTGAAGGAAATCGTGCTCGGCGTCGAAAAGGGCGATTTCGTTTCCATCATTGGCCACTCCGGCTGCGGAAAATCGACGCTCCTGAACATCGCGGCGGGGCTTCTCCCGGCCACGAATGGCGGCGTGCTTCTGGAGGGCGTCGAGGTGAACGAGCCGGGTCCGGACCGCGCGGTGGTGTTCCAAAACCACTCGCTGCTGCCGTGGCTCACCGTCTACGACAATGTGCGGCTCGCGGTGGACAAGGTGTTTTCCGGAACGAAAACCCGCGCCGAGCGCGACGCCTGGACGCTGCACAATCTCGATCTCGTGCAGATGACGCACGCGAAGGACAAGCGCCCCGC
>JAJPHK010000065.1 GCA_021325315.1 Alphaproteobacteria bacterium | reverse complement strand
TGCGCATAACGCGCCGCATGCGAGCGATAGGCCCGCGCCACCAGCGCGTCGCCATAGCTGCGGACATCGTAGGACGGCGGGTTGAAAACCAGATTCCAGAGTTCGACAAAATCCACGCCTGCGAGTGTGAACCGCGACGGCAGACGCAGCTCGATCGGTTGCAAAATAATGTAGGCGCGATCGCGCAGTTCCCGCTCGTCATCGGTATATGGCGCCGTCGGCACCGCCGTGCCGGTGATCTCGCTCCAGCCGTTCTTCAGCCACGGCAAGAATTCGTCGACGAACGGGCTCTCTTGCGGGCGGCCATAGTCGCCGATGGGTTCGGCGCGCGCCACCGCGCACGCGAGAATGCAGGCCAGAACAATAATAAGACCAAAGGCACGCACGATCGGCCGATAACGCCGGCGATCAATGACGCGGCGCGCGGCGCCGGCGCCCGTTTCCGCCGCCGTCCTCGGAGGGAGACGGCAGACCTTCTGCCCCTTCCCGCTCGATCCGCACCGCCGGCAAAATCAGGACCGTCGCTTCTTCGCTTTCGAAAACATTGGCGTGCGCAGGCCGCACCCGCTCGATCGGAAATCTGAGGATCATGCTCATCTCGGTCTCCAGCCGAATCATTTCCGCCGAAGCGGCGGCTCCTCGGTATCCCGATTAGCCGACGGATATGGTTAACGGGGGGTTAACGGCCACCAAAGCCTTTGTCATTCCGGGGCGCGAGCACAGCGAGCGAACCCGGAATCCAGAAACGCACGCATGTGTATCTGGATTCCGGACAGCCTCCTCACTTCGTTCGCTTGGCTTTCGGAATGACTCCGTGGATGAATCACTTCGCCAGATCGAGAAAATTCCGCCCTGCCCGGTCCTCGACCTCGATCACCCAAATGTCGGAATCGAATTCGAGCTCGCGGGCGATTTTCGCTTCCGCGACGGCTTCCGGCTCGAATTCCTGTTTTAGGGACGAGACGAACAGGCGATCGGCGGGCTTTGCCTCGTCGAATGAAGTCTGCGGCGCCGGGGCATAGAGCGCGGCCGTACCGTCGAGACGGGAGACCTTGATAAAAATCGCGCCCGCCTCCTCGGCGCCGCGGCGGCGCACGACCGCAAAGGCGCCCTCCAGGTGGCAGCGCCGCACATAGGCCGCGACCCAGATCGCGCTTTTCAGGCGCATGCGCTTATCGCTTGCCGGAGATCAATCCGGCGCGTTGCCGCTGTAGTCCGCAAGCTCGCGGACAAGCCGTTCGGAAACCTGGCCTGTCGGCGGCAAATTCCGCTCGCGCTCAAACCGCTGGATCGCCGCACGAGTATCGGCGTCCAATTCTCCGTTGATGCGGACCGGTCCAAAACCATAGCGCGCGAGCATCCGTTGCACGCTGCCGATCTTCGATCCCATGATCGCGGGGACAGCGGGAGCAATCGACCCGGTAATATCGGATTTCGAGAGGCCGTGGCGAATCTTTTCGAGAAGCGTTTCACTCGGCTCGCCGGTCACTTTCAGGCCGTTTGCCTTCTCGAAATTCTTGATCGCCTGGATCGCGCGCGGGCCCACGATGCCGTCGACGGCACCGTCATAATATCCCTTGGCGGCAAGCTCGCGCTGAATATCGAGCATGAGGTTGCCGCCGGCCTGCCTGGGCGTTTCCGGGCGCACGGGAGGAAGCGGCGCCGCAACGCTCTGCTTGTGCGCGGGTGCGGCCACCGCCGGCTTCGCATTCGCTGCATGGCGCGGGGCGCGCTGCAAGCCGAGCGCGTTCACGAATACGAGAAGCACGGCCGCGGCGGCGACCGAGCCCGCCAGAATGTCGGCCATGCGCAGACGGCTGATGCGCGGCTCGGGATTACGCCGGTTCGTTCCGCGGCGCGCTTCCAGCGGACGGCGCGGGCGTTTCGGCGCGCCCAGAAGCTCGCCGAAATTCGGCTCGCGCAGCGCGGCTGCGTCGCATCCGGTTTGAACGGGTTCACGCACGGCGCTTCGCCCTCTGCAATTCATTTTTGGCTTCGCTTTTCGCATCCAGGCCGCCAAAGGCGATCGGGAAGGTTTCAATCTTGCTCGGCGTTTTCGCAGGCATAGCCTTGCAAACGAGCGGCAACAGAACCGTGACTTTCGTGCCCTCGCCCAAGCGGCTTTCGATCCTCAGACGTCCGCCGTGCAGGTCGATCAGGCCTTTCACGACAGAAAGCCCGAGCCCGGTGCCTTCATAGGGGCGGTTATAGGAGGACGACGCCTGGAAGAACGGGTTGCCGATCTGCTTCAGGTCGGATTCGGAAATCCCTATGCCGCTGTCGGCGACGGTCAGGGCGAAATTGTTGCCTTCCATTCCGCCTGTCACCGCAATCGTTCCGCCGCGCTCGGTGAATTTGATTGCGTTCGAAAGGAGATTGAGTGTGATCTGCCGGACCGCGCGCTCGTCCGCAACGATCTCCGGAAGATCCGGCGCAAGTTCGACAGAAAGCGCGATTCCCGCTTGCTCGGCGCGAAGCGCCATCATTTCGCGGCAGCTCTCGATCATTTCACCGGCGAAGAAAGCGGCGGGTGCGATAGTGAAGTGGCCCGTGTCGATCTGTGCGACATCGAGAATGCTGTTCACGACCGACAGGAGATGCTCGCCGCTTTCGCGGATCAGGCGGGCATAGTCGTCGCGATGTTCCGCGCCGATCATAGTCGCCTGCTCGCCGGTGAGCATTTCAGAGAAGCCGATAATCGCGTTCAGCGGCGTCCGCAATTCGTGACTGACCGTCGCAAGGAAACGGCTCTTCGTTTCGTTCGCGCGCATTGCCTCGATCTGCGCCGCTTCGATCGCGGTCTCGTCGCTCTTGCGGCGCGAAATATCGGTGGTGACGCCGACAACCTGCTGGCCCTGCGCGCGATAACGCGTTTCGACCCAAATATAAGAGGGCGGTGCGGCTTTGTGCGGCCCTTCGAGCGGCCCGCGGCGCAGACGATATTCGATCGCGGAAGGCTTTCCCTTAGCCGCCGTTTCGGCGATCGCGGTGAGAAACACGGGACGGTCGGCGATATGCACCCGATCGAAAAAGGCGTGGCTCATTAGCTCCGACGCGGGAATACCCAGCAACTTTTCGGCCGCCGGCGAGACAAAGTTCACGGCCCCGTTCCGGCCATGGCAGGTCACGACTTCGCGGACATTTTCGGCAATCAGCCGATTACGTTCGTTCGCGACCGGATCGGATGCCTCGCGGCCGCCGGCACCGAGCGCGATCATGCCCATATAGAGCGTAGCCGACAGGACGCTGAAAAGACGCGGATCGACGAAAGCGGCCGGCAGATGCACCGGCTCGGGCAGCAAATTGAGCACGTCGAGAAGCGCAACGACCGCGGCGGTCATCGCGGCGAGCGCGGTCGCGGCGAGCGCGGTGCGGCGGGAGGCATGGAGCGCGGGCTCGAACGGGATCACCACGAGCCACGGCAAAATGAACGATTTTCCGCCGCCGGTCGCGGCGGCAATTACGCCCACGATCACGGCGAAAATGACCGCCGACAAAATATGCGCGCGCTCGAAATTCCCGGTGCGCGAAAGTTGCCAGACAAGAACAAGCGGAAGAGTAAACCAGGCATAGCCCACGATCTCGAGCGCGCTCGGCGCGCCAAACAGCGCGAGATGGATTGGCAAAACGGCGATCGCCGCGATCCCAGCAAACAGGCGGGCGGCGATGAAATTGCGCTGTGAAAGAAGCATGCGCCGGTCTTCGCGCGCCAAGGGATGCACGAGGCCTTCGAGATAGGCGTTGACCGGTTCCAAGAACTTGCTGGGCACTGACTTCATTGCGGCGCGCTCACGCGGCTCGCCGTCCCTCTCCTGCGAGTCGGGATGGTGACAAAGGCCGCTTAAATGAAAGCTAAGCCGCCGCGGGAACCGGAAAGGAAAGTGTGATTTCCCGCGCATCGTTTCGCACCGCGCACGGGAACCGGCCCGTATGGTGAACAAATCCTTTCCGCGAGGGTATGCTTTGCGGCGGAAAGCCGGCGTTTTCCATTGCAAGCAAGACACGATACGGCGGCGTTCGGTTTTCCGGTTCGAAACCGGATCGCTCGAATTTTACGAAAATTCGCGGCGAATTCGCCGACAAAGCCGAACAGTTCTTTCAGGCGGGCGATGTAGCGTGCAGGCTGACGAAGCAGACAACAAGCTTCGTGGGGAAATACAGGGACGTCATGTTCTTCTTGTTGCGAGTGGCGTTTTGGCTTTCGATCGTCCTGATCCTGCTGCCGTCGGATCCGGCGAAGAAGGCCGACTCCGCGCAGGCGACGGTGAGCCCGATGGAAGCGCTCGGCGCCGCGCAGGCCGCGGTCGAGGATGCACGCGGGTTTTGCACCCGGAAACCCGAAGCCTGCGAAGTCGGTTCGCAGGCTTTGCAAAGCTTCGGACAGAAAGCGCAGCTCGGCAGCAAATATCTCTACGAGTTCTTGTCCGACCGCTTTGGCGACTCCCATTCCGACAAGGTGACCGGCACGATCCCGGAGCGACCGGGCCGCCAAACGCTCACGCCCGCGGACATGGCTCCGGCCTGGAAAATGCCTACACAGCCGGCCGAACATCGCAACGTTCCGCTGCCGCCGCGCCGTCCGGCGTAAGGTTGCGTCCGCGCACATTCCGCTCCATATCTAAAGTGGGAATGCGCATGACAATTGACGATATCATTGCCGATTTCGACGTGCTCGATAGCTGGGACGACCGCTATCGTTACGTGATCGAGCTTGGGCGCAAACTCGCGCCGTTGCCGGAGGCCGAACACAATGACAAGAACAAGGTCTTGGGCTGCGCGAGCCAGGTCTGGCTCGTGAGCAAAACGAAGCCGGGCGTGAACGGGCCGGTCCTGGAATTCACCGGCGACAGCGACGCGCATATCGTCAAGGGCCTGATCGCGATCCTGTTCGCGCTCTATTCGGGGCAACCGGCGCGCAATATTCTCGATACCGACGCGATCGCCGTTTTTCGGAAACTCGGCCTCGGCGAGCATCTCACGCCGCAGCGCTCGAACGGCTTCCGCTCCATGGTGGAGCGCATGCGCGCCGACGCGCAGGCGGCGCTCGCCCGCGCCGCCTAGCCTCCGTTCATCGACGGCCTTGCATCCGGCGCGCGCCAGTGGCGCGCGGCGACTTTATCCGGCCCGCGAATTTCGTTGCGAATGCCGTAGTGGCGCGCGAGACGATCGAGTGCCAAGCTCAGTACGACCTTCGCCGTGCGCTGCGGCCAGTGGCGCTCGCGTTCGACGGTTTCCAGCCCTTTCAGAAAGCAGCAGACATCGAGCAGCAGGCCTGCGAATTCCGGACCAACCGCCTCTAGCGCGGCGCTCACGCGCTCCTTAGCGGCAAGCACCGTGTCGCTGAACGAGCCCGCGTCCGCCCCGTTCGCCCGCTTTCCTTGCACGACAGGCGCGATCCAGTTCGAGGTCACGCGCGGCGTGAGTCCGGCACGGGTGAAGTCCGCGCGCAGCCGCTCGCCGGCCTGAAACTGCGCGGCGTCAATCAGCGGCTTTCCGCCGGGCCCGCGCCGCCGCGCAAGCCACGCCAGCGGGCTTTCCGCCTCGTCGAAAAGTACAGCGCTTACCGGATCGTGGCGCGTGCATTCACGCGGAACGATCCCTTCGTGCTGCATCAAAAAAGGATCGCTTTCCGAGAGCAGCCGCGCGAGATGCGCTTTGCCCGCCGCGGTCAGCGCGATCGTTCCGCCCTCGCAAGACACAAGGTCGTCGCCGACGAACTCCGCGAGGCGGCGCGCTGAGATCGACACCGTTCCGCGGCGGGTTTCGAACGCCACGCGATTTTTGCGGATTCTGCAGTAACTCACGCCACCGTCCCGCAGGAGGCGCAAAAATTCGATCGCGCTGCCTTCTTTTTGCGTGCGTATCGTCTTTTTGCTCATGCGGTCACCTCGTGATCGAGATGCGCCGCGATCCGGGCCGCGAGCCCAAGCTCGGCCATCAGCATGTCGAAGGTTGGATCGTCGCGGCGGTCCTCCACCCGGCGGCAGCCGTGCGCGACGGTGGAATGATCGCGCCTGAAGAATTTTCCGATTGCGGTGAACGAAATCCCGAGCGCGACATGGGCGAGATACATCGCCGCCTGGCGGGCATGCGCGTGCGCCTGCGATCCGCGCGTCTGCGCGAGGATATCCGACAGATTTGTTTGAAGCGCATCGGCGACGAGCAGAGCGGCGAGCTTGCACGCCTCCCCGGTATCTTGCGCAAAAGCACGGGATTTCGACGGCTTAAACACCGTTCCGGGGCTATATGGAGCACTGTCTGCAGAAAGACTTTGGGGGATTGGAATCAAGAGCTTTCCTTTCTTTAGGAATATATAC
>JAJPHK010000069.1 GCA_021325315.1 Alphaproteobacteria bacterium | reverse complement strand
TCGCAGGCTCCGGTCCTTCGTAAAGGATCTTCGCCTTGCCTTCATAGATTCTGCGCCGGCGGCTCATGGCACCATACCGTGATTTGATGAAATCCATCGTTTTGGACTACTCCAGCGATACAGACCGCACGAATAGGCTCGCTACCGAAGCGGAACCCGAAGGTACGGGCGGCGGAAGCGGCAAGTTTTGCGCTGCACATCGCTGTCGGAACCTAGCCGATCAAAACGGCCGTTACAATGCAAACCACGCCCTTTTCCCAGTCCTTTCTTTTATATAGGGCGCAGTTGATCAGCCGCCAGCCGCCGGATATCAAGGATTCAACTCGCTCCAAGCAGCCGTAGCCAGTGAGGATTAGAATGACCACCTTCGATAAGCGCGAAGAAGGCTTTGAAAAGAAGTTTGCGCATGACGAGGAAGTCTTGTTCAAGGCAAATGCCCGCCGGAACAAGCTCTTGGGCGCTTGGGCGGCCGAGAAACTCGGGCTTACGGGCGCCGATGCCGACGCTTACGCCAAAGCCGTCGTGCTCGCGGATTTCGAAGAGGGGGGCGACCACGACGTTTTCCGGAAAATCCGCGCCGATCTCGACGCCAAGGGGAAAACGGACATCACCGACAAGGCCTTACGGCAAGTGATGAACGAGCTTATGGAGCGGGCCGTCGAGGAAGTGAAAGCAGGGCGCTAAGCGGCGCTACGCTTTCCCGAAAACGCGTTCGAAAATCGTATCGACATATCTCAGGTGATGGCCGAGATCGAAGATCGATTCGATCTCGGCATGACTGAGCTTCTGGGCCACTTCCTTGTCTGATTTCAGCAGCTCGGCGAAATCGCCTTCGCCATGCCAGGCCTTCATCGCATTTCGCTGTACGAGCTTGTAAGCCGCTTCGCGCGTAAGCCCCTTGTTCACGAGCGCCAAGAGCACGCGCTCGGAATGCGGCAGGCCGCCGAGCGTCTCCAGATTTCGCTTCATGGTTTCGGGGTAGACCAGAAGCTTGTCGATGATGCCCGTGAGCCGGTCGAGCGCGAAATCGAGGGTCACGGTCGCGTCCGGGCCGATCATGCGCTCGACGGACGAATGCGAGATGTCGCGCTCATGCCAAAGCGCGACGTTTTCCATCGCAGGTAACGCATAGGCACGGATCATGCGGGCCAGGCCGGCAATGTTTTCCGACAGCACGGGATTGCGTTTGTGCGGCATCGCGGAGGAGCCCTTCTGGCCCTCGGAGAAAAATTCCTCCGCTTCGCGCACTTCGGTGCGCTGCAAATGCCGGACTTCGGTAGCGAGACGCTCGATTGAAGAAGCGATCACGCCGAGCGTTGCGAAGAACATCGCGTGACGGTCGCGCGGGATAATCTGAGTCGAAATCGGCTCCACGGCGAGATTCAGCTTCTTCGCGACATACGCCTCGATGCGCGGATCGTTATTGGCATAAGTGCCGACGGCGCCGGAAATAGCGCAGGTCGCGACCTCGGCGCGGGCGCGTTTCAGGCGATCAAGCGCGCGAGAGAATTCGGCATAAGCAAAAGCGAGCTTCAAGCCGAAGGTCGTTGGTTCGGCATGGACGCCGTGCGAGCGGCCGATCGTCGGCGTATTCTTATGCTCGAAAGCGCGGCGCTTCAGCGCCGCCAACAATTTTTCCACGTTGGCGATCAGAATATCGGCCGCGCGCGAGAGCTGAACCGCGAGACAAGTATCGAGGACATCCGAAGAGGTGAGGCCAAGATGCACAAAACGCGCCTCGGGCCCGACAATCTCGCCAAGATGGGTGAGGAAAGCGATGACGTCGTGCTTTACTTCCCGCTCGATCGCATCGATCCGCGTAACGTCGAATTTGGCGTCCTTGCCTTTTTCCCAGACTTTCTTCGCGGCTTCCTTCGGAATCATCCCGAGTTCCGCCATCGCATCAGCGGCATGTGCCTCGATCTCGAACCAGATGCGGAAGCGGGTATCAGGCGACCAGATCGCGGCCATTTCCGGCCGGGAATAACGCGGGATCATCAGGCGGCCTCGCCGCGCGCCGCGGCGGCGGCGTTTCGGATGGCGGAAATATTCTGCCGATAGGTGTCCTGATTGCCGCCCTTGAACACCGCGGAACCCGCGACCAATACATTCGCACCCGCCTTCACGATTGCTGGTGCGGTTTCAGGTGTCACCCCGCCGTCAACCTCAATGTCGATCGGCCGGCCCGCAGCGAGCGCGCGACACTGCTGGATTTTTTCGATGGCAGCCGGGATGAATTTCTGTCCGCCGAAGCCTGGATTCACCGACATCACGAGGATCAGATCCACAAGGTCAACGACATGCTCGATCGTGCTTATGGGCGTTGCGGGATTCATCGTGACACCCGCTTTTTTCCCGAGCGCGCGGATCGCTTGCAGCGAGCGATGCACATGGGGACCGGATTCGACATGCACGGTGATGATGTCGGAGCCGGCCTTGGCAAAAGCTTCGAGATATGGATCGCAGGGCGCGATCATGAGATGCACATCGAGCATCTTTTTAGTAACCGGCCGCAGGGCTTTCACTACGTCAGGCCCGATGGTGATATTTGGCACGAAATGCCCGTCCATCACGTCGACATGAATCCAGTCCGCGCCTGCCGCTTCCACCGCCCGGACCTCCTCCCCAAGGCGCGCGAAATCCGCAGACAGTATCGAAGGCGCGATCAGGAGAGGGCGGCTGTGCATGGCCTGTCTATGCCACGCGGGTAAGCCGACCTGCAACCGGATGGTAAAAAACGTGGTGAATTACGCCCTGCTATTTGCCGAAGCGATCGCGCCAGGCGGGTAACGATCCCGGATAGGGAAGCGCCATTGCTTCATAAGCGCCGCGGGCAATGGCGCGGGCAAGGCAGGCGGCGGCGGTGGCACCGAGCGCCGCAAGATCCCGGCGTGGATCGGCGACAGGGCGGTGGCCGGTCGCGGCCGTAAAAACAATGTCGCCATCGAGCGGCGTGTAGACCGGCCAGACCGCACGGGCGAGTCCGGCGGACGCAATCGAGCCAAGCCGAGCCGCTTGCGCCCTTGTCAGCTCGGCGTCGGTTGCGATCACGGCAAGCGTCGTGTTTTGCAGCGGGCTGGCGCCTTTGAGATGAGGCGCAAGCGCTTCCTGCGACAGCCTCGCCGGAAAGCCGAGACCGCCGAACTCGTTTCCGACCTCGAAGGGGGCCGACCAGAAATGGGGACCGTCGCCGACCGTGACGCGGCCCGCGGCGTTCGCCGCAGCGATCGCGCCGACGATGTGGCCGGTGGGCGATAGCGCCGAGGCCGATCCGATGCCGCCCTTCAGATTTTCGGTCAGCGCGCCGGTACCGGCGCCGACGCTGCCGAGGGCGAAGTCTTGCGCGGCGGCGGAAGCCGCCGCGTGTCCGAGCTCACGGTATGGCGGATAGCGGCCCCACTTTTTGTCGCCGCCATTCAATAGGTCGAACAGGATCGCTCCTGGCACGATCGGCACGCGCGCGCTGCGCACGGCATAGCCGCGGCCTTGCTCCGCAAGATACGCCATGACACCGGCAGCGCTTTCGAGGCCAAACGCCGAGCCGCCGGAAATCGTGATCGCATCGACGTGCTGCACCGTGGCCGCGAGCTCGAGCAGGGAAACTTCGCGCGTCCCCGGTCCGCCACCGCGCTGGTCGACAGCGGCGATGGCCGGCTCGTCGAAGACGATTGCGGTCACCCCGCTTCCGATTTTCATATCGGTCGCATGCCCGACCCGCACGCCGGGGACGTCGGTGATCAGATTGCACGGCTTTGCCACCGATAACCTCTCATACCGGCACGAATGAAGCCGATCAGCGCGCCGGCTGCAAGCGGCGATCACTCGGCGATCACATCGGGGAGAGGGTGCGTGCAAGGTGTTGCTCTTTGCCACCGGGAGCGGCACAAGGTGCGCATGGCCGATGTCACCGTTCCTGCCGCGCTTCTCGCCGGCGTCGTCAGCTTTCTTTCACCCTGCGTGCTTCCGCTGGTGCCGCCCTATCTTTGCTTTCTCGCAGGCACGACGTTCGAGCATCTGATTGCGCGCGAGCCGGGGCCGCTCGTCGCGCGGCGAGAAATCGCGACCGCCTTCCTGTTCGTGCTCGGCTTTACAACGGTTTTTGTTGCGCTCGGCGCAAGCGCTTCAGCGATCGGCGAATTGCTGCGCCAGTATGCGGCGACCCTCTCGACGATTGCGGGCGTCGCAGTGATCGCGATGGGCCTGCATTTTCTCGGTGTTTTCCATTTTGCATTCATGAATCGCACCGCACGCGTCCAAGTCGATAAGCCGATCGGTTTGTGGGGCGCCTATGTGATGGGGCTTGCATTCGCATTCGGCTGGACACCGTGCATCGGGCCCGTGCTCGCTGCCATCCTTGCCGTGGCGGCTTCCGAGGCGAGTGTCTCGCGCGGCGCCGGATTGCTCGCGGTCTATTCGCTTGGCCTCGGAATCCCGTTTTTATTGGCGGCGGTCGCCATCAATCCCTTTATCGGATTCCTTGCGCGCATGAAAAGCCGGCTTGGCATGGTCGAGAAAATAATGGGCGGGCTTCTGGTGCTGACGGGTATCGCCTTTCTCGGCGGCTGGATCAGCCAAGCGAGTAACTGGATGCTGGAAACCTTTCCGGTGCTGTCGCGATTTGGATGAAAAAAGCCCGTCCGTTTGGACGGGCTTTTCTCGTTTTGATCTGCGCGATTCTTACATCTCGGAGTAAGTGCCGTCACCTTTCCAGATATAGATGACATAGTCGAGCTTCGTGATGTCACCTTTCTTATCATAGGAGATCGGGCCGAGCACGGTGTTCCAGGTTCCGGCGCGGATTGTCTCCGCGACTTTCTTCGGATCGAACGTCCCGGCCTTCGTCACCGCCTGTGACCAGATCTGGTACGCAGCGTAGGTGTAAAGCGTGTAGCCTTCCGGATCGATGCCCTTCGCTTTGAATTTAGCGACGACATCCTTTGCGGTGTCGCGCTTGCGCGGATCCGGACCGAAGGTCATGAGCGTTCCCGCGCCGAGCGTGCCGGTGACAGCCGCGAATTCCTTATCGGCCAGCGCGTCTCCCGCCATCATCACCGTCTTCATGCCCTGATCGCGCATCTGCCGCAGGATCAGTCCCGCCTCTTGCTGATAGCCGCCGATATAGACGACGTCGATGCCGGCAGCCTTCATGCGGGAGACGATCGCGTTAAAGTCTTTGTCGCCCTTCGTGTAGGACTCGAACATTTTCTCCTGCACACCGGCTTTATTGAGCGCCTTCTTGGTTTCGTCGGCCAAGCCTTTGCCGTAGGTGGTCCTGTCGTTCAAGATGGCGATGTTCTTGCTGCCGTAATTCTTCGCAAGATACGCACCGGCAACGGCGCCCTGCTGATCGTCGCGCCCGCAGACCCGGAACGTGTTCCACATTCCGCGTTCGGTGAAGGTCGGGTTGGTCGAGGCTGGCGTGATCTGGAGAACGTTGCCTTCGAGATAAGCGTCGGACGCGGGAATCGACGACGAGGAGCAGTAGTGTCCCGCCACGAACGGAATTTTGGCCGCTGCAACTTTTTCGGCGACCGAGCGTGCCTGCTTCGGATCGCATTGGTCGTCACCGATTTCGAGCTTGAGTTTCCGCCCGAGCACGCCGCCCGCGGCGTTAATATCGGCAATCGCGAGTTCGGCGCCGTCCTTCAATTGCCGCCCGAACACAGCCTCGCTTCCAGTCATCGGGCCCACGACAGCCACCGTTACGTCCTGCGCATAAGCGCCGGAGGCGGAGATTGTTGCCGCCGCCAGCGCTGCCATGATCCAAGATTTTCTCATAGGGATTTTCCTCCCGCTTGATTGGTTGACTTCCAATCCACCTGTAACTGGCCGTATTTTGGCTGGTTTTCCGGCGAAGTCACCCGAAAAAAGTGCTCAATTTTTGCCAGTTTGCTGCGTCCGCTCGCGCCAGGTGAAAGGGCTGCTTTGCTCGTATAGCCAGCGATACTGTCGCACCATGCGCTTCACCCGGGCAAGCCGCCACGAGATGCCGCCGACCAATACGAGAAAGGCCGTGTCGGCCAGATAGGCCGGTAGCGAAAAAGGCGAGCTCTGGAAAAGAGCGAAATGGACAAAGCGGACGGCTGCACCCAGCAAAAGCAAATAGAAAAATGTTTGGGCAAAGGATCGCCAATTGTTCGCGAGCGTATGTCCGGCCATCCATGCGGCGCCGCCGCCGAGAATGCATGTCACGAAAAAGACCTGCAGCAGCGATTCATCATAAATAGCCGTAAGCGAGGTCATGGGGTCAATTTCCCTCGAGATAGGCGGCGCGGACTTCGGGCTGCGACAGAAGCTCCTTGCCGGTGCCTTGCAGTGTGACCAAACCGTTCACAAGCACGTAGCCGCGATGGGCGAGTTGCAGCGCGTGATAGGCATTTTGCTCGACCAGAAAAACCGTCAGGCCTTGCTTTTCATTGAGTTCGCGAATGACGCTAAAAATCTGCTTCACGATCAGCGGTGCAAGCCCCAGCGACGGTTCATCCAGTAACAGGAGCCGCGGCCGGCTCATCAGCGCGCGCGCAATCGAGAGCATTTGCTGCTCGCCGCCCGAAAGCGTTCCGCCGCGCTGGCTCCTTCGTTGTTCGAGAATGGGAAAAAGATCGAACACCAGGCGAAGGTCCTGATCAAAGTCGCTCATGCCGTTCGCGGCCGCGCCCATTTGCAAGTTCTCGAAAACCGTCATGCGCGGGAAAATACGGCGTCCCTCCGGCGACTGCGCGATCCGGCTATGGATGATTTCGTGGGTGGGAAGATGGGTGATATCGCGGCCGTCGAAAATGATGCGGCCTTCGCTCGCGCGCGGATTGCCGCAGATCGTCATCATCAGCGTGGATTTGCCGGCGCCGTTTGCGCCGATCAAGCTTACGATTTCGCCCCGCCGCACTTCGAGATTGACGCCGTTCAGCGCGGGGATATGGCCGTAGGAGGCCCTTACGCCTTCGACGAGAAGAAGCGGCGCCTCCATCACGCGACCTCCTCTTTCTCGACGCCGAGATACGCGGCGATCACCTTCGGATCGCCGCGTATTTCCGCCGGCGATCCCTCGGCGATCTTCTGGCCATAGTCAAGCACAACGACTTGATCGGAAATCTCCATCACCACGCGCATGTGGTGCTCGATCAGGAGGATCGAGGTCCCGGTTTCGTTACGGATGGCAAGCAGGAATTTGTTGAGCTCGTGTGCTTCGCGAGGATTGAGTCCGGCAGCGGGCTCGTCCAGGCAAAGAAGCACCGGTTCGGCGCACATGGCGCGCGCGATTTCGAGGCGCCGTTGCTGTCCGTAAGCGAGGACTCCGGCCGGGTCGTCGGCACGGGCGAGCAGGCCGATACGATCGAGCCAGAAACGCGCGCGATCGATCGCTTCCCGCTTGGCGTGGCGGTAGCCCGGCCAGCCGACCAAGCCGAGCACCGTAAAACCCGACGCCTTCATGAGATGGTTGTGCTGCGCGACAAGCAGATTTTCGAGCGCTGTCATGCCGGCGAACAGGCGGATGTTCTGGAATGTGCGAGTGACACGGGCGTGCGCGGCGATTTTGAAATCGCGCATGCGCTCCAGAAGAAAGTGTTTGCCGGTCGCATGTGTGAGTTCCAGCATGCCTTCGGTCGGCTGATAAAACCCTGTGATGCAGTTGAACACCGTGGTCTTGCCGGCCCCATTCGGGCCGATAATGGCGGTAATCTTTCCGCGGGCGGCTTTGAACGAAAGGTCGTTGACTGCGACGAGGCCGCCGAAGCGCATTGTCAAATGCTGCACGTCGAGAATGGTGTCGCGCGCGGTTTCACTCATTGACGCGCCTCCTCGACAATCGCGGCGGGAATATCCTTTTTCTTTTCGAGATAGACGGATGGCGTTCGGGTCGCGACAAGACCGCGCGGACGCCACACCATGATCCCCACCATTGCCGCACCGAATATGAGCATGCGGAACTGCTCGAAGTTGCGGAAAAGCTCAAAGCCGCCGAGCATCACGAGAGCCGCGACGGCAACGCCAAGCTGCGAGCCCATGCCGCCAAGCACGACAATCGCGAGCACCAGCGCGGATTCCATGAACACAAAGGATTCGGGACTGATGAATCCCTGGCGTGTGGCGAAGAACGAGCCGGCGAAGCCCGCGAACATCGCGCCGGTCGCGAATGCCGTAAGCTTGGTGTTCGTCGTATTGACGCCGAGCGAGCGGCAGGCGATTTCGTCCTCGCGCAGAGCTTCCCATGCGCGTCCGATCGGAAGCTGGCGCAGGCGGATCGTGACCGCGCAGGTAATCAGCGCGAGTGCGAGAATGAGGTAATACAGAAAAACTACACGGTGTGTCGGTGTAAACTCGAGATGAAACAGCGCCGCGAAGCCTTCGGGGTCGCTGGTGAACGGAATGCCGAAGAAGCTGGGGCGTGGGATGCCGGAAATGCCGTTCGGACCGCCGGTGAAGTCCTGCCAGTTGGTGATGACGATGCGGATGATTTCACCGAAGGCGAGCGTGACGATCGCAAGATAATCGCCGCGCAGGCGCAATACCGGAAAGCCGAGCATAATTCCCCAGAACGAGGCAAGGATGCCCGCGAGCGGCAAGCATACCCAAAACGAAAGCCCGAAATTCTTGGCTAGAAGCGCGTAGGAATAAGCGCCGACGGCGTAGAAGGCGACGTAACCGAGATCGAGCAGCCCCGCGAGCCCGACCACGATGTTCAGGCCCCAGGCCAGCATGGTGTAGGTGAGTACCAAAATGGCGAGATCGAGCAGGTAGCGATTGGAATAAAACAACACCGGCACGACGAGCGCGAAACCCAGAAGTGCAGGGGCGGCGAAGCGCTCGAGTTGGCGGAAAGATGTGGAAAGTTTCGGCGAGATCAAGCGGCTTATAAGGGGAACGCGAAGGCTGCGTGTGAAAATCGCAACCAAGAAGCGGCCGACGAAAACAACGATCAGAGAAACGATCAGGAGTTTCGGCCGCTCGCTAATGGTGAGCTGCCCGGACGGACCCGGCTGGGTCAAAAGTCCAAGCATGAGGGAAAACAAACCGAAAGCGACGACCGTCGCAACGGCAGCGTCTTTGATCGCTCCGCCTACATCGAGGCGTGAGACGCGCTCGGCAGATTTGGGATCGTTCGGCACCAGCACACTCAACTCAGACCTTCTCGACTTCCGGCCGGCCGAGAATTCCGGTCGGCATGAAGATCAGCACAAGGATCAGAATCGAAAACGCGGCAACGTCTTTATATTCGCTGGAGAAATAGGCGGACCAGAAGGTTTCGATCAACCCGATCATGAGGCCGCCGAGCATAGCGCCGGGCAGCGAACCGATGCCCCCGAGGACCGCAGCCGTGAAGGCTTTTACCCCGGCAACGAAGCCGACAAAAAAATCGATCGCGCCGTAGTAGAGCAAATACATAATCCCCGCGACGGCCGCGAGTGCGGCGCCGATCACGAAAGTGAGCGAAATCGTCCGGTCGGTATTGACGCCGACCAGCGCCGCCATTTTCAGGTCTTGTTCGCAGGCGCGCATGTCGCGCCCGAGCCGCGTGGATGAAACCATCCACGAAAACAACAGCATCAAGACTGTGGTCGTTACGATGATGACGATTTGGATGTTCGTTAGCTGAACGACGAATTTCCCGCTGTCCATCAGAACGTGAGCGCCCGTCACCAGCGGCGGCAACGATTTGACGCGCGCGCCTTGCGCGATCTGCACATAGTTCTGCAGGAAGATCGACATTCCGATTGCGGAGATCAGCGGCGCGAGTCGAAACGAACCGCGCAGCGGACGGTAAGCAATTCGCTCCACGGTCCAGCCGTAAAGCGCGGTCAGTAGCATCGCAACAATAAGGACGAGAAAAAGCGCGAGCGGTACGGCGGTGACGCCGATCGCAAGCAGGCCGAGAAACGCAATCAGCGCAAGAAAGCCGCCGACCATGAAAATATCGCCATGGGCGAAATTAATCATGCCGATGATGCCGTACACCATCGTGTAGCCGATCGCGACGAGAGCGTAGATCGAGCCGAGCGTGAGCCCGTTGATCAGCTGCTGCAGAAAATATTCCATGGCTTTCCCATCCCGCGTCAGAATGCCGCAAGTTTCAAAATAAATCGAGAGCCTTATGCGAATTTCCGAAAAAGGCTAGGGTGCCGCGAAAATTCCACCAGAAGGAGTAATCGATGATAAAAAAAGCAGTGCTCGGTGCGGCTGCGGCCGTCTTCGCATTCGTTGCGGCGGCTTCTGCGCAGAATTTTCCGAGCCGTCAGATGACGATGATCATTCCGTTTGCGGCCGGCGGGCCTCAGGACGGCATCGGGCGCATCGTCGCACAACGCATGAGCGAAATCCTTGGGCAGCAGGTGATCGTCGAAAACGTCGGCGGAGCGGGTGGAATGATCGGTTCGCTGCAGGCTTCGCGTGCTACGCCTGACGGTTATACGTTTCTCCTGGCGAGCGTCGGCACGCATGCGCAAAATCAGACACTCTATAAAAAACCGGCATATAATTCGGTGACGGATTTCACGCCGGTCGCGCTCGTGGCGGAAACGCCGATCGTGCTGATTACGCGCGCGGATTTGCCAGCGAATAACTTGCAGGAATTTATCGCCTATTCAAAAGCCAATCACGCGAAAATGTCCTTTGGTTCGGCAGGCGCGGGCTCCGCGACCCATCTCGGTTGCGTCGTCGTGAATACTGCCATGGGCACGGATATCGTTCACGTGCCGTACAAGGGCACGGGTCCGGCGATGCAGGATCTGCTCGGCGGGCGTATCGATTTCCTGTGTGAGATTCTCAACACGGCGAAACCGCAAATCGATGCCGGCAAGGTGAAGGCAATGGCCATTATGACCAAGGAGCGTTCGCCGGCGTTGCCGAACGTACCGACGGCGCTGGAACAGGGGGTGAAGGACATGGAGGCCTACACCTGGAGCGCGGTTTTCTTGCCAAAGAATGCGCCCGCTGATGTAGTGAAGAAGCTGAACGATGCGATCGTCAAAACAATCAATACGCCCTCGGTAAGGGAGCATCTTACAAAGCTCGGCGCGCAAGTTGTTTCCAATGACCGCGCGACGCCCGAGTATCTCGGCAAGTTCGTGAAGGATGAGATCGAAAAATGGGCCGGGCCGATCAAGAAGAGCGGCGTATCGATCGAATAACCGCGTAGCGGTCGCGAAACGAAATGGGCTCCTCGCGGAGCCCATTTTTACGCCAAAAATTTTTGCACTTCGGCGGTGAACTGCTCGCTCTTTTCCAAATTCGACAGATGCGCTGCTTCGAGTCTTGCGACTTTAGCGCCGCGGATTCGATTGGCGATTTGCTCGCCGCCCGCAGGCGGCGTCGCCGGATCGAGCGTTCCGATGATCACCAGAGTCGGAAGTTTGATCGTGCCGATATCCCAGCGCTGGTCCGTGTCGCGGATTGCCATAGAGCAACCTGCGTATCCATGCGCTGGCGT
>JAJPHK010000145.1 GCA_021325315.1 Alphaproteobacteria bacterium | reverse complement strand
GGCGATCCGCTCGCGGATTTCACCTACTTCCTGATGAACTGGTCGATGCCGCCGGAAGGACGAAGCGGGATCGCGGGGCTGGATTTAAAGGCGCTCGGCATTCCTTCGATTGAAACGGCGTCGGCCTATTATTGCAGACTCACCGGCCGCGACGGGCTGCCGAATCTGGATTGGTATCTGGCCTACAACCTTTTCCGCATGAGCGCGATCCTGCAAGGAATCGCCGGCCGTATCCGCGCCGGCACGGCCGCGAGCGCACATGCGGAAGCATCCGCCGCACGCGTCGTGCCGCTTGCGAAGGCGGCGCTCGCATACGCGAAGAAGGCGGGAGCCTGACGTGCGCATCAAGAACAAGATCGTCGCCGTGACCGGCGGCGGCAGCGGGATCGGCAAGGCCATGTGCGAGGCGTTTCATCGCGAAGGCGCAAAAGCGGTGGTGGTCGCGGATCTTGACGGCGACAGGGCCGAAGAGGTGGCGCGTTCCGTGAACGGCCGCGCCTTCCGTTGCGATGTGGCGAATGAGCCGGATGTCGTGCGCGTGATCGAAGAGACGGAAGCGAAGCTCGGGCCGATCGATCTTTTCTGTTCGAACGCGGGCTTCATGGATCGCACTTCGCCGCCGGACGACGCGACCGCTGCGCCGAACGAGGTCTGGGATTGCGCCTGGAACGTGCATGTGATGGCGCATGTCTATGCGGCGCGGGCGCTCGTGCCGCGCATGGTTGCGCGCGGCGGCGGCTATTTTCTGCATACGGTTTCGGCGGCGGGGCTTTTATCGCAGATCGGCAACGCGGTTTATGCCACGACGAAGCACGCGGCGATCGGATTCGCGGAAGCGCTCGCGATCACGCATCGCGACCAGGGGATCAAGGTTTCGATACTCTGTCCGCAGGGCGTCGACACGCCGCTGCTTCCAAAATCGGAGCGCGGCGCGGAAAGTCTCGACGGCGTGCTGAGCGCCGAGGAGTGCGCGGCAGCCGTGGTGAAAGGGCTGGAAGCGGAAATCTTTCTCATTCTTCCGCATCCGCAAGTCGCAGAGTATTTCCGAAATAAAAGCGTAAATTACGATAAATGGCTCGGCGGCATGCGTAAGCTTCGCCGTTCACTGCGGAACGAGACGGAAAAATAACCGTTACGCCCCTTTCTGCCTGCTCTGCGGGAAATGCAGTTTCTAATTTTTCTCTTATATTTCAGCAAGATAAGTTAGTCTTGCTTATTATAACGTAAAGTAATTGTGTAATTTATTTATTTGACATGAATATAGTGGATGAATATCTATATTACATCGAAAATAAAAAGCGGCATCTCCCGCGCACAGGCAAGGCAAGCAAATGAGTTTTGTCACGCTCCCAAAGGCTGCTCCTTTCAGCGAAGAGGAGATCGAAACGCTGAACCGCGTTGTCGGCACGGCGACGCCGGTGCAGCGCGCGTGGCTCGCGGGATTTCTCGCCGGCGTCGAGTCGGTGCAAGGCACGGGCGCGGTCGCGCAGCCCGAGCAGGCGCAGGCGCTTGTTGCCGCTGAGCCTTTGACGATTCTGTTTGCGACCGAATCCGGCAATTCCGAAAAATTGGCCGGCGACGCCGCGAAAGCTGCGCGCAAGCTCGGCTTCAAGCCGAATGTCGTCGATTTCGCGGATCTCGAACTTTCTTCGTTGCCGAAAGCGAAAAACCTCATCGTGATCGCCGCGACCTGGGGCGAGGGCGAGCCTCCATCGCGCGCGACCCGCGCCTATAACGAGCTCATGAGCGACGCCGCGCCGAAACTCGACGGCGTGAAATTCGGCGTCTTGGCGCTCGGCGATTCCGCCTACGCGGATTTCTGCGGCGTCGGCAAGAAACTCGACGAGCGGATTGCGGCGCTTGGCGCGAAACGTATCGCGGATCGCGTCGATTGCGACCTCGACTTCGAAAAGCCCGCGGCCGAATGGATCGATAAATCGCTCAAGGCGCTCGCGCCGGCGGAAGGCGCGCGCGGCACGGTCATCCCGGTCGATTTCGCGGCGCGCCAGCAGGCTGCGCCGAATGTCGGCCCGGTCGAAGCCGAAGTACAAGAATGGATCGACCTCAATTCGTCGCGTTCGGAAAAAGAAACGGTTCACCTGGAGCTTGCCTTCGACGGCCCGGCGCCCGCTTACAAGCCGGGCGACTCGCTCGAAATCTTCCCGGAGAACGATCCGGCCTATGTGGATCAGCTCTTGAAGGCCGCGGGTCTTTCCTCGGATGACGCGCTGCGCACGGAATTTCTTAAGTCGCGTGACGTGACGACGCTCTCGCTCAAGACCGTCGAGAACTACGCGGCGGCGACCCAGCATCAATACGTGAAGAAGCTTCTGGAATCCGGCGAAGCGAAGAAATGGATCGAGGGCCGGCAGCTCATCGATCTCGTCGAGGAGTTCCCGATCATGCTCTCGGCCGAGCAGCTGAAGGGCCTCACGCGCCCGCTTGCGCCGCGCGCCTATTCGATCGCGTCGTCGCGCAAGGAAGTCGGCGACGAAGTGCATCTTCTGATCTCGACCGTGCGCTACAATTCGCATGGCCGCGACCGGCTCGGCGTTGCGTCGGGCTTCGTCGGCGAGCGCCTGAAGAAGGGCGACCGCGTCCGCGTGAAGGTGAAGCCGAACAAGCATTTCGCGCTGCCCGCGTCGAACGACACCGACATCATCATGGTCGGCCCGGGCACGGGCGTCGCGCCCTTCCGCTCCTTCGTGCAGGAACGCCGCGCCGCGGGCGCCAAGGGCAGGAACTGGCTCTTCTTCGGCGATCGCAGCTTCACGCACGATTTCCTCTATCAGCTTGAGTGGCAGGACGCGCTCAAGGACGGCTCGCTCGCGCGCATGGATGTCGCCTTCTCGCGTGACACGCCGGAGAAAGTGTACGTCCAGAACAAGCTGTGGGAGCGCCGCAAGGACGTCGTCGAATGGCTCGAAAACGGCGCGCATTTCTATGTCTGCGGCGACGCGAAGGCGATGGCGAAAGACGTGCGCTCGACGCTGGAGCGCGCCTATGCCGACGTGAAGGGCGTTTCGCCCGAGATCGCAGCCCAAGCGCTCTCGAAGCTCGAGCGGGAACATCGCTATCAGCAAGACGTTTACTAAGACGTACGAAGGCGCGATAAGCGCACGCTCATGACCAAAGAACCCTCGCGCAACGAGTACATCAAGGAAGCGAGCCGTTATCTGCGCGGCACGATCCAGGAAGGCCTCTCGGAAGAAATCACGGGCGGGATGAGCGAAGACGACCAGCAGCTCGTGAAATTTCACGGGATGTACCTGCAGGACGACCGCGACCTCCGGGCCGAGCGCACCAGGAAGAAGATGGAGAAGGCCTTCGCCTTCATGGTGCGGCTCCGGATCCCGGGCGGGGAGCTTACCCCCGCGCAGTGGCTGAAGGTCGACGAGCTCGCCCGCAATTACGCCAATCACACGATGCGGCTCACGACGCGGCAGACTTTCCAGCTGCACGGCATCATCAAATCGAATGTGCGCACCACGCTGCAGGCGCTCGACAAGGTGCTCCTCGACACGATGGCGGCCTGCGGCGACGTGAACCGGAACGTGATCGCGTGCTCGAATCCCTATCAAACGCAAGCGCATGCGACCGTGCTGCAGCTTGCCGAGAGTCTTTCCAATCGCTTCAAGCCGCAGGGCGGCGCCTATCGGGAGATCTGGCTCGACGGCGAAAAGATCGCGAGCAACGAGCCGGCGGAACCGCCGAACGAGCCGATCTACGGCAAGACCTACATGCCGCGAAAATTCAAGATCGCGATCGCGATTCCGCCGGAGAACGACGTCGACGTGTTCGCGCACGACCTCGGCTTCATCGCGATCACCGACGGGAATGGCACGATCACCGGCTACAACGTCACCGTCGGCGGCGGCATGGGCATGACGCACGGCGAGCCGGACACGTATCCGCGCACGGCGGATGTGCTCGGCTACTGCGAAGCCGAGCATGTGCAGGAGGTCGCCGAAGCGGTGCTCACGGTGCAGCGCGACTGGGGCGACCGCTCGAACCGCAAGCACGCGCGAATGAAATACACGGTCGAGGATCGCGGCTTGGAGGCGATCCGCGCCGAGGTCGAAAAGCGGAGCGGCGTGAAGCTCGGACCGCCGAAGTTCTATCACTTCGATTCCACCGGCGACCGCCTCGGCTGGGCCGAAGGTGAAAACGGCAATCATCATCTCACGCTCTTCATCGAGAATGGCCGCATCAAGGACGCGGGCGAGCGGCGCCTGATGACCGGCTTGCGCGAGATCGCGAAAATCCACAAAGGCGATTTTCGCTGTACCGGAAACCAAAATGTCATCATCGCTAACGTCCCGCCTTCGGAGCGGCCGGCGATCGAGAAGCTCGTCGCCGAATACGGCCTCGATTCGAATCTCTCGGGGCTCCGCCGCAACTCGATGGCCTGCGTGGCGCTGCCGACCTGCGGCCTGGCGCTGGCCGAAAGCGAACGTTATCTCCCCACGCTCATCTCCGCGCTCGAAGAGAAACTCGCGCTCAACGGCCTTTCGGAAGAGGACATCGTGATCCGAATGACCGGCTGTCCGAACGGCTGCGCGCGGCCTTATCTCGCGGAGATCGGCTTGGTCGGCAAAGGGCCGGGCCGGTACAATTTGTATCTTGGCGCCGCGTTCAACGGCACGCGCATGTCGAAGCTCTATGCGGAAGATCTGGAACACGAAGGCATTGTCGCGGAACTGGAGCCGCTGTTTGCGGCTTACGCAAAGAATCGCCGGGAGAAAGAGCGCTTTTCCGATTTTGTGATCCGCACGGGCGTTGTCGCGCCGACCACGAACGGCCGCGATTTCCACGCCAATACCGGGCCGAAAGCGGCTTAATTCCCCCACCTGATCGCTTCCCTCCCCCGCTTGCGGGAGAGGGATTAAGGGTGGGGGCCGCGCGGCCGTGATTTGAACGCTTGCCGCAGTTTCGCTAAACGCTCTCTATGACCGCAGTCAACCTGATTACCGGCGCGTCCGGCGGGATCGGCGAGGAGCTTGCCTATTGCGCCGCGAAGGCGGGGCGCAATCTCGTGCTGGTCGCGCGCTCCGCAAGCGAACTTTCGCGGGTCGCGGATCGCATCAAGGCAAGCGGCCATGCGCGGCCGGAAATTTTCGCGCTCGATCTCACCGAGCCGAATGCGGGCCAAAAGCTCGCGGATTTTCTCAAGCAAAAATCGCTCACGGTTTCCGAGCTCGTGAACAACGCAGGCTGGGGTCTTGTCGGCGCGGTGGCCTCGCTCGATCGCGATCAGCAGATGAACACGATCGATCTCAACATTCGCGCGCTCACGGATTTGACGATCCGTTTCCTGCCGGAAATCTTGAACGCGCGCGGCGGCATCCTGAACGTCGCCTCGACCGCCGCGTTTCAGCCCGGGCCGTTCATGGCGATCTATTACGCGAGCAAATCATTCGTCCTCTCCTTCACCGAGGCGCTTTCTTATGAGCTGCGCGGACGCGTTCGCGTGACGGCGCTTTGCCCCGGCCCGGTGCCGACCGGCTTTCAAAAGCGCGCGAATATGGGCAAGGCGCGGATTTCGCAGCTTCCGGGCATGCCGCCCGCGAAGGTCGCGGAAATCGGGTGGCGCGGCTTTGAGCGCGGGAAACGCGTGGTCATTCCGGGTTTCATGAACAAGCTCACGGCCTTTTTGGGCCCCCGCGTTCCGCGCAAGCCTGTATTGGCCGTCACGGGCTACCTTACGAGCCACCGGCGCGATACTTAAGCTCTATGAAGTTTTGCGAAAAATCGAAGCGACCGGTTTTGGTCGTTCTCCACCAGGAGCATTCGAGCCCCGGCCGCATCGGCCGCATGCTGATGGAGCGCGGTTATCCCCTCGATATGCGCCGTCCGCGCTTCGGCGATCCGCTGCCGGAGACGCTTGCGCATCATCACGGCGCGATCATTTTCGGCGGGCCGATGAGCGCGAACGATTCGGACGATTACGTGCGGAAAGAGATCGAATGGGCGAAAGTGCCGCTCAAGGAGGAAAAGCCGTTCTTCGGCATTTGTCTCGGCGCGCAAATTATCGCGCGGCAGCTTGGCGCGCGCGTCGAGTTTCATCCCGAAGGAAAGGTCGAGGTCGGCTACTATCCGATGCGCGCGACCGAGGCCGGGAGAAAACTCTGCAGTTGGCCCGACTATGTTTATGAATGGCATCGCGAGGGCTTCGATCTTCCGGCGGGCGCGACCTTGCTCGCCGAAGGCGATTGTTTCCCCAATCAGGCGTTTCGGTACGGCAAGGCCGCTTTCGGCTTTCAATTTCATTCCGAGCTCACGCATCACATGATGTGCCGCTGGACGATCCGGGGAGCCGCGCGGTTCGAAATGCCGAACGCGAAGCCGCGGCACGAACATTTCGACGACCGCCTCGTGCATGACGGCAAGACACGCGCCTGGCTGAACGAGTTTCTCGATCTGTGGCTTGCGCTCGGCGAGCCCGAGAAAGACGCGCGGGCGGTTTTGCAAAATGCAAAACCCGTTCGCGATTTGCGAAGCGCAACGGAAACAAAAGCGCCGCCGCTTCCCTGATTTCGTGGTTAAGAAATTCCTACAGCCGAGATTTCGTGGCGTGCTCGCAAGCTCCGCATGGCAAACGCCTTGCAAATGGCCGGGCACGCCGGCATCAGGTGGTGCGTAGCCGGCTATCAATCGACGGGAGGCGGCCGGTATCGACCCCATTGGCCGCCTCCCGTTCGTTTTTCCGGTTCACTTTCTCACATTCATGTCATCCCGGAAGCCGAGTGAAGCGAGGCTGTCCGGGATCCATAAACGCCGACGTGTCTGAATCCCGGGTCTCGCTTCGCTCGCCCGGGATGACAAAAGAAAAATCTGTTCCGAAAACGCTGGTGGAGCCGAGGGGAGTTGAACCCCTGACCTCCGCATTGCGAACGCGGCGCTCTCCCAACTGAGCTACGGCCCCGGTCCAGCGGTGGTGCATCTAGGCCGCGCCCAAAAGCGGTGTCAAGCATCCGCGCGCCGCGGGCTTCCCCTGCCGCGGTCCTACGGCTATTCATTCTCCCCGGAATTTCGGGAGCGCCGCATGGAAAACCCTTTCTTCTGGCTCATTCATACCGTCATCACCCTTTATATCTGGGTGCTGATCGCCGCGGCGGTCCTGTCGTGGCTCGTCGCCTTCAATGTGGTCAATCCCTATAACCAGGTCGTGCGCAATATCGGCGAGGCGTTGCACCGGCTGACAGAACCTTTGTTGCGGCCGATTCGGAACGTGCTGCCGAATCTCGGCGGTATCGATATCTCGCCGGTGATTCTCATTCTTGGCCTGTTGTTCCTCGAGCGGATCCTGTTCTGGATGTTTGCTTGAGCGGCGCGCTTACACCGCCGTGGAAAACAGCGCCCGGCGGATTGCTGCTTACCGTGCGCGCGACGCCGAAAGGCGGGCGCGATGCGATCGACGGTATCGACCGTCTCGCCGATGGAAGCATCGTCCTGAAAGTGCGGGTGCGGGCAGCGCCGGAAGATGGCGAAGCCAATACCGCGCTCACTAGGATCATTGCCAAGGCGGCATGCGTTGCCCCATCGACAGTTTCAATTGTACGGGGCGCTTCCGGCAGAATAAAAGTCTTCCGGCTTTCGGGGGACCCGAGGACTCTCGCGGCCGCTTTCGAGCATGCGCTCGCGAATGTTGAAACGAAAAAAACGGGCAGGGAATGACGGCGAAAATCATCGACGGAAAGGCGGTCGCGCAGGCGCTGCGCGACAAGGTGAAGGTTGAAGTGGCGGCGCTCGAGAAGAAGCTCGGGCGGAAGCTGGGGCTCGCGGTGGTGCTCGTCGGCAACAACCCGGCGAGCGAGGTTTACGTCCGCAACAAGACGCGCGCGAGCCAGGAAGTCGACATCGAGCCGCGCGACTACAAGCGCGATGCTTCGATCACCGAAGCGGAGCTTCTGGGCCTGGTCGCGCAGCTGAACGCTGACAACACCGTTGACGGCATTCTCGTGCAGCTGCCGCTTCCCGACCACATCGATGCGACGCGCGTCCTGAACGCGATCGCACCGGAAAAAGACGTCGACGGTTTTCATCCCGTCAATGTTGGCCAGCTCGCGACGGGCCTGCAGGCGATCGCGCCGGCGACGCCGAGCGGGTGCGTTGTTCTTGCAAAGACGGTGCGAAATTCGCTTGCGGGCCTCGAAGCCGTGATCGTCGGGCGCTCGAATATCGTCGGCAAGCCCTTGGTGCAGCTGCTGCTGCAGGAAAACGCGACGGTCACGGTCGCGCACTCGAAAACGAAGGATCTGCCGGGGGTCTGCCGCCGCGCGGATCTGTTGTTCGTCGCGATCGGAAAACCGGAGTTCGTGCGCGGAGACTGGATCAAGCCAGGCGCGACCGTGATCGATGTCGGGATCAACCGCATTCAAGGCGAAGGCGGCAAATCGAAGATCGTCGGCGACGTCGCCTTCAACGAGGCGATGAAGGTTGCGAGCGCCGTGACGCCGGTTCCGGGCGGAGTCGGGCCCATGACGATCGCGTGCCTGCTTTCGAATACGCTGTATGCAGCGGCGATGCGCGCGGGGATCAAGCCCGCCAAGCTATAATCCCGCGCCGGATCGGGAATGCGAGGGGCGCGTCATGCGTGCAAGAAGAAGTCTTCTTGGGATCGTCTGCTTCGTCTTGATCGCGGCGCCTCTTTATGCGCTGGCGAATGAGAGCGCCTACACCGATTTCGACACAAAGAAATGCCGCCACACACTCGGCAGGGAAGCCGAGGATTACGGCGAGTGGCACTGCAAAGGCTATGGCGGCATTGCCGTGTTCATGAGTGCGGGCGATCAACGCATTTATGTGAGCTACGGTAAGAATGCGAGGGACGAGCCCGCAGCTTCGCAAACGCTCGCTTCGTTCAACGGCGAAGGCAGCAGGATCGAGTGGCGAATGGAGAAGGGAAAGCCCTTCGCCACCATCATGCGCTGGAGCACGACGAAGACAGACGAGAAGGGCGATCCGGCACGCGGCTCGACGCTCGTGGTGACACGGTTAGGAGAGGGCGGTGTTTGTCACGTCGGTTATGTCGACGGCCGCGCGAACAAGAACGCGGATGAACTCGCCCGAGAGATCGCGGACAAGCACGCGCGCAGTTTTGTTTGCGGCAAGGACAAGCCGATCGTTCTCGGCGAGCAGAGACCGGATTTCAGCGGGTCATACGATTTGGAAAAGTAATTAACGCTCAGCGCGTCCAGGCAAACGCAATCTTGTCCAGAACCTTCGTGCCGAAGCGTTCGGTCGAGCGCGCGATCGTGCGGCCGCCGAGCGCGCGATAGAAGGCGACCGCCGGCTCGTTATCCGAGAGCACCCAAACGACCATGTTGGTGAGGCCGGACTGCGCGAGGTCGCGCTTCGCGGCGGTGAACAGGCGGCGTCCGAAGCCGAGGCCCTGATATTCGGGCTTGAGATAGAGCTCATACACTTCGCCGGCGTAGGGCAGGCTCTTCGCACGGTTCTTGCCGTAATTCGTGTAGCCCGCGACCTCGTCGCCGAACATCAAAAGCGAAATCCGGGAACCGCGCCGGATCGCCGTTTCCCACCAGGAGGCGCCGCGGCGGGTGATGAGCTTCTCGAGCTCCGGCCCGGGGATGAGGCCCTGATAGGCGGTGCGCCAGGACTCGTCATGCGCTTCCGCCAGCGCCGGGGCGTCGGCGGGACGGGCAGGACGGGTCTCGATCAGGATCGTGCTCATGGCCCAATCGAAACAAAACGGCGTCTCTGCTTCAAGAGTTTCGTTAATAAAGGGTTAATTAGGAGCCGGAGTGAGGCTTCCCGGTCACACTTGTTCCGTCTCGCGCCGTTTTTCGTCCCGTTTCCGGTCATTCGGGTCGAGGAGTTTCTTGCGGAGCCGTATGGATTTGGGCGTGACTTCGACCAGTTCGTCGTCGCCGATATAGGCCATCGCCTTTTCGAGAGTCATTTTGATCGGCGGCGTGAGGCGCACGGCTTCGTCCTTGGACGTTGTGCGGATGTTTGTCAGTTTCTTGCCCTTCAGCACGTTCACTTCGAGATCGTTGTCGCGCGTGTGCTCGCCGACGATCATGCCGCGATACACCTTCCAGCCGGGCTCGATCATCATCGGGCCGCGGTCCTCCAGATTCCACAGCGCGTAGGCGACGGCTTCGCCCGCGTCGGTTGAAATCAGGACTCCATTCCTGCGGCCGGGAATTTCGCCTTTGTACGGCCCGTAGGCGTGAAACAGGCGGTTCATGACAGCCGTGCCCCGCGTGTCGGTGAGGAGCTCGCTCTGATAGCCGAGCAAGCCGCGCGTCGGCACATGAAAGACAATGCGCTGGCGGTTGCCGCCCGAGGGACGCATTTCCATCATGTCGCCGCGGCGCTCGGAAAGCTTTTGCACGACGATACCGGAATGCTCCTCGTCGACGTCGATCACCACTTCCTCGATCGGTTCAAGAAGTTCGCCGTTTTCGTCGCGTGTCAGCACGACCCTCGGCCGCGAGACGGAAAGCTCGAAGCCCTCGCGGCGCATGGTCTCGATCAGAATGCCGAGCTGCAATTCGCCGCGGCCCGCGACTTCGAAGGCGTCCTTTTCGTCGCTCTCGGCGATTTTGAGCGCGATATTGCCTTCGGCCTCGCGGAACAGGCGGTCGCGGATCATGCGGCTCGTGACCTTGTCGCCCTCGGTGCCGGCGAGCGGGGAGTCGTTCACACGGAAGGTCATCGACAAGGTCGGCGGATCGATCGGCTGCGCCGGGATCGGTTCGGTGACGTCCGGATTGCAGATCGTGTCGGCGACGTTCGCTTTTTCGAGGCCGGCGATTGCGACGATGTCGCCTGCGAATCCTTCCTCGATCGGCTGGCGCTCAAGCCCGCGGAAGGCGAGCACTTTGGTGATGCGCCCCGTCTCGAACGTCTTGCCGTCGCGCGAGAGCGCCTTCACACTCTGGTTCGGCTTCACGGAACCCGACGTGATGCGTCCGGTGTGAATGCGGCCGAGATAGGGGTTGGCTTCGAGAATTGTCGCGAGCATGCGGAACTCGCCGTCTTCGACGGCGGGCGGAGGCACGTGCGCGATCACGAGGTCGAACAAGGGCTGCATGCCCTGATCTTTCGGCCCCTCGACATCCTTCGCCATCCAGCCCTGCTTGGCCGAGCCATAGAGTATCGGAAAATCGAGCTGCTCGTCGGTGGCGTCGAGCGCCGCGAAGAGATCGAAGACTTCGTTCACCACTTCGTTCGGCCGCGCGTCGGGGCGATCCACCTTGTTGATCACGACGATGGGCTTTAGGCCGCGTTTCAACGCTTTCGCGACGACGAATTTCGTCTGCGGAAGCGGGCCCTCGGCCGCGTCGACGAGCACAAGCACGCCGTCGACCATGTTCAGGATGCGCTCCACCTCGCCGCCGAAGTCGGCGTGGCCGGGCGTGTCGACGATGTTGATGCGGACGTCCTTCCACATCACCGAAGTGGCTTTTGCCAGAATCGTGATCCCGCGCTCTTTTTCGAGATCGTTCGAATCCATAGCGCGCTCCTGCACCTTCTCGTTGGAGCGGAAGGTGCCGGATTGCTGAAGGAGGCGGTCGACCAGCGTGGTTTTGCCATGGTCGACATGCGCGATGATCGCGACGTTGCGTAACTGCATGATTTGATTTCCGAAAAACGTGCGCGGGCCAAGGGGCCCGCGATACGTGTGCGTCCATATAGTCGTCCCGGCGCTTGCTGGCAATCCGAACGTCTATAAGGGCCAAGCTGGTTAACCGGCGTTCGGCTGCGCGGATGCCCCAAAAATTCCGCTTTTCGTCCGATTAGGTAACCGGAGAGGTAAGGTATCTTCGTTCCAATGCCACTTCCGTAAAGTAAACGCCTGCCGCGTAACCTCGCAGGCTGTCACTCCCAGGACAAATCATGAGACTGTGTATCGCGTTGCTCGCGCTCGCGAGTATTTGCTTCGCCTCGACCGTTGAGGCCAAGCCTCGTTATCGGCATCACCACACACGCGGCGCGCAAGGAGTAAAGGTTGCTTCGCTTGGCGGTCTGGGTGCCCTCGCGGGAAATATGGTGAAGGCATCGAACGGCGCGACCGCGCAAGTGGATTCGCAATATGCAGGCCGTTTCCAATGCCTTGTCAGCGGACTCGAAGCCGCCGGTTATCACATCGATTTCATGGGCGGTTACCGGCACAGCAAAATTGCGGGGACGGGCATGTGGAGCAAGCACGCTTCGGGCAAAGCCCTCGACATCAATCAGGTCGGCCGCAATCGCGTGACGCGGCAGCTTCCCGCGAGCGCAACTGCAATCGCTTCCCGCTGCGGCCTGGTTCATGGCGCGGTATGGCGGAACGCGGATGCCGGTCACTTCGAAGTTCCCTGACGCGGGCGCTTCGGCGTCAAAAGACTAAGCGCGCCCCCAAGGACCGGGCGTGCCGGAAAAATCCGACGGCCGAGGGCGGGCGCCGGGTTTCGCCGCACGCAGCATCATCATCTCGCCGAGATTTTCGACGGTGAGCATTCCTACCAGGCGGCCGGCCGTGTCGGTGACGCCGAGCACGGATTTTCCCTGTTCGCTAAAGGATTTCACCGCCGACTCGAGACTTGCGCGCGCAGGCACGGTCGGGATGTCCGCATCCATCGCGTCCAGGACCGGCGCTTCAGGGCCCTGGTTCTTGAGCGCGCGGATCATGGCGTCGCGCGTGAGCACACCGCGCAGGCGTCCGGCGCCGTCGACGATCGGAAACTCTTTTTGCGTGGTGCGGATCAGCGCTTCCATCGCATCCTGAACGCTCGCCTGCGGCCCCAGCGTCTCGAACTTGGTGATCATGGCGTCGGCGACGATCGCGCCGCGGGCAATCTGGCGAAGCTGCGCGTGGCTCGCTTCGCCCGAAGCCGCGAGGAAGACGAAGATCGCGATGATGACAAGCATCGGATTGCCGAAGAGGCCGATTACGCCTAGCGCGACCGCCAGCCCCTGGCCGATCGAGGCCGCTAGCTGAGTCGCACGGGCAAAGCCGAATTTCAGCGCGAGGAGCGCGCGCAGGACGCGCCCGCCGTCCATCGGGAATGCCGGGATCATGTTGAAGATCGCAAGGAACAAATTCGCTCCGGCGAGCTTGGCGACGAGGCCGACTTTCGATTCGTCCACCTGCATGAGCGCCGCGGCGTCGGTGGTGCCGCCAAGATAGAGCATGAGCAAAATCGCGATCGCGACATTCACCAGAGGGCCCGCGATCGCGATGAAGAATTCCTCGCTCGGCTTTTCGGGAATCTGGTCAAGATTGGCGATGCCGCCGAACGGCCAGAGCGTCACGTCGGGCGCCTTCACGCCGAAATGTTTGGCCACGAAAATATGCCCGAACTCGTGCAAGAGGACGCAGGCGAACAGGAGCGCGACGAAGGTCACGCCTTGCCACGCGGCGGCGGAGCCGCCCTGCTTGTAGTAGACCGCCCAGATCCAGATCAGGAACAGAAAGAACGTGAAGTGGATCCGGATGTTCGTTCCGGCGACTTTGCCGATGGTAAGCGACCAGGGCATGACGGCTCCTCTTGCTGTTCCTTCTACTTAAGAACGCCAAGAGCGCCGCGCCAACCGGCATTAGCGGGCGATAAAACGGCCCAAACGAT
>JAJPHK010000165.1 GCA_021325315.1 Alphaproteobacteria bacterium | reverse complement strand
TGACATCCGGGTGGGGCGCTTTCCGTTCGTCGGAAACGGCAAGGCGATCGCGCTCGGAGAGGATCAGGGGCTCGTGAAGACGATCTTCGATAAGAAAACCGGCGAGCTTTTAGGCGCGCACATGATCGGCGCGGAAGTGACGGAGCTCATTCAGGGCTTTGTCGTTGCTATGAACTGCGAGACGACCGAGGAAGAGTTGATGCACACGGTCTTCCCGCATCCGACGCTCTCGGAAATGATGCACGAGAGTGTGCTCGACGCCTATGGGCGCGCGCTCAATATGTAGAACGGCGTGTGTGTTAGAATTGAGTCCTTCTTCAACAGGAGATTCCGATGAATAACATGCAGACGTTTATGTCGGACCCTACCGTCGGATTTTTCGAATTGCTGTTGATCGGCCTGATCGCGGGCTGGATCGCGGAGAAGATCACGGCATCCAGCCACGGCATTTTCACCAATATGCTCGTCGGCGTCGCGGGCGCATTTGTAGGCGGGAAGCTTGCGGAAGTGCTGCAAATCCCCGTATTCGGCTTCTGGCGCACACTGTTTTCGGCTGCGGCCGGAGCCATCATCCTTTTGTGGGTCTGGCGTGCCATTCACCGCCGCCCGGCTTAAGCCTATATAGACTACATGGTTGTTGTCCTCGATACGCTCGCGAAGAAGCCGCGCCATCCGGAAAAGGCGCATCGCCCCGACATGCCGTCGGGGCGGAAACCGGACTGGATTCGCGTACGAGCGCCGGGGCCGGGGGCATTCGCTGAAACCACGAAGATCGTGCGTGAGCACGGACTGAACACGGTTTGCGTGGAGGCGTCGTGCCCGAATATCGGCGAATGCTGGGCGGTGCGGCACGCCACCTTCATGATCCTTGGCGATACCTGCACGCGCGCCTGCGCTTTCTGCAACGTAAAGACGGGCCTGCCGGAAGCGCTCGATCCGCACGAGCCGGTGCACGTCGCTGAGGCGACGGCGCGGCTTGGCCTGAAGCACGTGGTCGTGACCTCCGTCGACCGCGACGATCTCGACGACGGCGGTGCCGATCATTTCGTGCAGACCATCCGCGCGATCCGCGAGAAAAGCCCCGGCACGACCGTCGAAGTGCTTACCCCCGATTTCCTGCGCAAGGACGGCGCGCTGGAGCAAGTCGTTGCGGCGAAGCCTGACGTCTTCAACCACAATCTCGAAACCGTGCCATCGCTTTATCTTCCAGTGAGGCCAGGCGCGCGCTATTTCCATTCCGTGCGGCTCTTGCAGCGCGTGAAGGAGATCGATCCGTCGATCTTCACCAAATCCGGGATCATGGTGGGCTTGGGCGAGACGCGAAACGAAATTTTCCAGGTGATGGACGATTTGCGCAGCGCGGGCGTCGATTTCATCACCATCGGCCAGTATCTGCAGCCGACACTGAAGCATCATCCGGTGATCCGCTACGTCGAGCCTTCGGAATTCGAGTCGCTGAAATCCGTAGCCTATGCCAAGGGCTTTTTGATGGTTTCGTCGTCGCCGCTCACCCGCTCTTCGCATCACGCGGGCGAGGATTTCGAGCGCCTGCGGGCCGCGCGCACGGCGCAACTCGAGCGCATGTAAACGCGTTTTTCCTGATGCCAAGCTTTCGCACCACACGGCGCGTCAACCACACCGCCGAACATATGTTCGACCTTGTCGCCGACGTCGAACGCTATCCGGAATTCGTGCCGCTCTGTCAGGCGTTGAAGATCCGGAGCAACAAGAATGCGGGCGAGGGAACGCGGGTGATCGTCGCGGACATGACCGTCGCGTTCGGCCCGGTGAAGGAAACCTTCACGAGTCAGGTCACGCTCGATAAGCCCAACCTCGCAATCCTGGTCGAATATATCAACGGGCCCTTCCGGCAGCTCGAGAACCGCTGGCGGTTCCGTCCGGATGGGGAAAATTATTGCAACGTCGATTTTTTCATCAGCTACGAATTCCGTTCGAAAAGGCTCGGCCTTTTGATGGGCGGCGTTTTCGACATGGCATTCCGGAAATTGGAGCGGGCGTTCGAACAGCGCGCCGACATCGTCTACGGCGTGCCGAGCCAAGCCTAGAACTGCAAGAGCAATTCCTTCGCGAGCGCGAGCGTCGCAAGCGAAGACAAGTGCCGTATTTCACCGCGGCCGATCGGACCGTAGCGGCACTCGCGATGCAGGCATTTCCCGCCGCGATGCGCAACCGCGATATGCACGAGCCCCACGGGCTTTTGCGGTGTGCCGCCGGCCGGGCCTGCGATGCCGGTGACGGCAAGGCCAATATCAACTTCCGCCGTCTTGATCGCGCCCGCGGCCATGGCGCGGGCGACTTCTTCGCTTACCGCGCCATGCTTTTCGATGAGTTCAGCAGGCACGCCAATATCGTCAATCTTCGCCCGGTTCGAATAGGTGACGTAACCGCGGTCAAAGACGGCGGACGAACCTGAAGTCGCCGTAATGGCCGCCGCGATCATGCCGCCAGTGCAGGATTCGGCGGTCACGAGCTTGAAGCGATGCCGTCCGCAGAGGCCCAAGACCTCTCCGGCGGCTTCGAACAGTTCCCCGTTGCTCATGAATTCCTCACGGGAATCCGAACCGTTGCGTTCGCGATGGCGGCGATGCCTTCGCCGCGGCCAATGAAGCCAAGTTTTTCGGTGGTCGTGGCTTTGACGGCAACACGGCCCATATCAATGCCGGCGATCGCCGCGATGGAAGCGCGCATGGCGCCGCGGTGCGGGCCGATCTTGGGCGCCTCGCACAAAAGTGTTGCGTCGAGATTGACGAGCCGGCCGCCCATTTTTTGCAGAAGTTCGATCGCATGGCGCAGGAAACGATCGGAAGATGCGCCGCGCCACTTCTCGTCGGATGGGGGAAAGTGCGTTCCGATATCGGCTTCGCCGATCGCGCCCAGCACCGCGTCGGTGAGCGCGTGCAGGACAACGTCCGCATCCGAATGGCCCGTCAGTCCCTTCGTGTGCGGGATTTTGATACCGCCAAGCGTCACATGATCGCCCGGCCCAAAGGCATGCACGTCGAAACCGTTACCGCTCCGGAATTCGTACAGCGTGCCGGATAAGGCTTCGGCACGCAGGAAATCATCAGCTGTAGTGAACTTCACGTTTTCCGGCTCGCCCGCGAATGTCGCGACGCGAATGCCCGCCCATTCGGCAAGGGAAGCATCGTCGGAAAAATCCTGCAATCCTTGCGCGGCGGCGCGGCGATGCGCATCGATCAGTTTTGCAAAGGAAAAAATCTGCGGGGTCTGCGTGAGCCGCAATTCGTTGCGGTCGAGCGTCGCCGCAACATTGCCGGAGGCGTCGACGCGCTTCACCGTGTCCGTCACCGGCACCACCGGCACAGCTGCGCTAGCCGTCTTTGCCGTCTCGATCGCGCGGCTGAGCAGGGCTTGCGAGAGAAGAGGCCGTACCGCGTCGTGCACGAGTACGAAATCGGGCGCTGCCGTTTCGATTGCCTTCAGACCGGCAAAAACGGAAAGCTGCCGTGTTGCGCCGCCGATGACCGGCGGCAAACTTTTTTTGTCGAGACCGCCCGACGCGTCGTCATAGTCGGCAACGTCATCGCTATGGATCACAGTGACGATCCGGCCGACCGCTTCGTGCTCATGAAATGCGCGCAGCGTGCGGCGGAGCAGGGGCTCGCCGCCGATCTGCCGATACTGCTTGGGCTTCCCCGTGCCGGCCCGATGGCCGCGCCCTCCAGCAACGATGACAGCCGCAACTCGCATGAAAATCCCAAAGTTCGCAAAGCGATGGCATCTTGTAGCCTATCCCGTTGCAAGTTTTCGTCTTTGCAGCGCAACAAGAGCTTGCATTGTTTTTCATTCTGATTAAGATGTGTGCATGTGCTTGATACGCCTATTTTTTGGGCAGGCGTGATGAAAACCGAAGCAGATACCAATCATTCCATAGGCATCAACATTGGCCGCCATCGGCTGCAAAGCCGCGCGTTTTTGGCGCCGATGGCCGGTATCACCGACCTGCCTGTACGCCGCATGGCGATGCGCTTCGGCGCGGGGCTTGCGGTCTCCGAGATGATCGCGAGCGACTGGCTGGCCAGCGGTGATCCATCGGCGCTCCTTCGTGCCGAGGGCGAGGGTGTCGGCCTGCATGTCGTGCAGCTCGCGGGCTGCGAAGCGCGCTGGCTCGCGGAAGGTGCGCGCATTGCAGAAACGGCGGGCGCCGACATCATCGACATCAACATGGGTTGTCCGGCAAAAAGCGTGACCAACGGGCAGCTCGCCGGCGCAGCGCTCCTGCGCGATATCGATCAGGCCGAACAATTGATCCAAGCCGTTGTCACTGCCGTGAAGGTGCCGGTGACGCTCAAGATGCGGCTCGGATGGGACGAAAATTCCATCGTGGCGCCGGAGCTTGCGTGCCGCGCGGAAGCGGCGGGCATCGCGATGGTTACGGTGCATGGCCGCACCCGCGCACAATTCTATAACGGCGAAGCGGATTGGGCCGCCATCGCGCGGGTGAAATCCGAAATCTCGATTCCGCTTGTCGCAAACGGCGATCTCTTAAGCTACGAAGATGCAAGCGCCATGCGTGCGATGGCGAAAGCCGATGCCGTGATGATCGGCCGCGGCGCGCGCGGACGCGCATGGTTTCCGGGTTACGTCGGGCGTTATCTCGAAACAGGGACGATCCCCCAAGATCCTTCGCTCGACATGCAGCGCGACGTGCTGCTCGAGCTTTATGAGGGCTGGCTCTCGCAATACGGGATCGCGCGCGGCGTGCGCGAGGCGCGCAAGCATATCGGCTGGACGCTGGAAGCCGCGGCCCACACAGCGGGCCGTACGTCCGATGAGGTCAAGGCCTGGCGCGCGAAGCTGCTCGCCGAGAGCGACCCCAACCGCGTTAGGCACGGAATTTGCGACGCGTTTGACGACTTTGCATGGAAGCAGGCGGCATGAGTATCGCGCAGGCAAAGCCCGACCCGAATGCCGCACCGTTACACGAGACGATCTTGAACGCCTTGCCGCATCCCGTTCTGACCATCGCCCCGAACGGCTACGTGGTCGAAGCCAATGTCGCCGCCGAAGCCTTTTTCGAGTCCGGGCTGCAAGTCCTGCGCCGCCACCCGCTGAAGGAGTTCGTCCCCTTCGGAAGCCCGCTGATCGCATTGATCGAACAGGTGAGAAACACCTCATCCCCGGTCAACGAATATCGCGTCGATCTCGGCACGCCGCGGAACGGCAGCGAGCGGCTCGCCGATCTGCATGTCGCGCCGCTGCCGGAGCGGCCGGGCCACGTCGTTTTGGTCATGCAGGAGCGCAGCATGGCCGACAAAATCGACCGGCAGCTCACGCATCGCGGCGCCGCGCGTTCGGTGACGGCGCTTGCCGCCATGCTCGCGCATGAAATCAAGAATCCGCTCTCCGGCATTCGGGGTGCGGCGCAGCTTCTCGAACATTCCGCCACCGATCAGGACCGGATGCTGACCCGGCTGATCTGCGACGAAACCGACCGGATCGTGAAACTCGTCGACCGCATGGATGTTTTCGCCGACGAGCGGCCGGTCGAGCGGGAGCCCGTAAACATCCACGTTGTGCTCGGCCACGTGAAGCGGCTCGCGCAGTCGGGTTTCGCCCGCAACATCAAATTCGTCGAGGAATACGATCCGTCGCTGCCGCCGGTGCTCGCGAGCCGCGACCAGCTCGTGCAGGTCTTCCTCAATCTCGTGAAAAACGCGGCCGAGGCGATCGGCGACGTCCCTGACGGGGAAATCAAGCTCACGACTGCCTTTCGTCCCGGCGTGCGGCTCACGGTGCCGGGATCGAATATGCGCGTCGGGCTTCCCATGGAATTTTGCGTGATCGACAACGGGCCCGGCGTTCCGGAAGACCTCATGCCGCATTTGTTCGATCCGTTCGTTACGACGAAGCCGTCCGGAAGCGGGCTTGGACTCGCGCTGGTCGCCAAGATCATCGGCGATCACGGCGGCATCGTCGAATGCGACAGCCAATCATCCCGCACCGTCTTTCGCGTCCTGATGCCGATGTACAGCGGCGAGTTCGTGGAAGAGGCGGAAATTACAGGTTGAGGGCAACATGGCTGCAAGCATCCTAGTCGCCGACGACGACGCCGCGATCCGCACGGTGCTCAATCAGGCATTGTCGCGGGCGGGTTACCAGGTGCGTTCCTGCGGAAACGCCGCGACGCTCTGGCGCTGGGTTTCGCAAGGCGACGGCGATCTCGTCATCACCGACGTCGTGATGCCCGACGAAAACGCATTCGATCTTCTGCCGCGTATCAAGAAGGCGCGGCCGGAGCTGCCGATTATCGTGATGAGCGCGCAGAACAATTTCATGACCGCGATCCGCGCCTCGGAACGCGGCGCCTACGAATATCTGCCGAAACCTTTCGATCTTAAGGAGCTGATCACGATCGTCGGCCGCGCCATGTCCGAGCCGAAGAAGAAGGACGCGGGTGCTGCGAAAGCGGAAGAGATCGACGGCATCCCGCTCGTTGGCCGGTCGCCCGCGATGCAGGAAATCTATCGGCTCTTGGCGCGGCTGATGCAGACAGATCTAACCGTGATGATTTCCGGCGAGTCCGGAACGGGCAAGGAGCTCGTTGCGCGCGCGCTGCACGACTATGGCAAGCGCCGCAGCGGGCCATTCGTACCGATCAACATGGCGGCGATCCCGCGCGACCTGATCGAGTCCGAACTCTTCGGGCATGAGAAGGGCGCGTTTACCGGCGCGGCCGCACGAAGCTCCGGCCGCTTCGAGCAAGCGGAAGGCGGCACGCTCTTCCTCGACGAGATCGGCGACATGCCAATGGAAGCGCAGACCCGGCTTCTGCGCGTCCTGCAGCAGGGCGAATATACGACCGTCGGCGGGCGCACGCCGATCAAGACGGACGTGCGTATCATCGCGGCCACCAACAAGGATTTGCGAATCCTGATTCAGCAAGGCCTGTTCCGCGAGGACTTGTTCTTCCGGCTGAATGTCGTGCCGCTGAGGCTGCCGCCGCTCCGGGAGCGCACCGAGGATATTCCCGACCTCGTCCGGCATTTTTTCGCGCTCGCCGAGAAGGAAGGACTTCCGCGCAAGCAGCTCGACCAGGCCGCGCTTGACCGGCTGAAACGCTATCGCTGGCCGGGCAATATCCGCGAGCTCGAGAATCTCATCCGGCGTCTTGCCGCGCTTTACCCCCAGGAGATCATCGGCGCGCCCATCCTAGAAACAGAGCTCGCCCAGCCAGTCACCAGTCCTATCGAGAGTGAAAAGACGGACGAGACACTTTCGGCGGCGATGGAGCGGCACCTCGCGCGCTATTTCGGCAATTACACGGGCGACAGTTTGCCGCCCCCCGGCCTCTATCACCGGGTTCTGAAGGAGGTGGAGGGGCCATTGATTTCGGCGGCGCTTGCGGCGACCCGCGGAAATCAGATCAAGGCCGCCGAATTGCTGGGGGTAAATCGCAACACACTCCGGAAGAAAATCCGGGATTTAGACGTGCAGGTAATCCGCGGCGGCCGATAATCGGCGTTTTCCGCTGAAAAAAGCCATTTGTATCTGTCACATTTTTGCACCACTGTTGTAGGAAAGCACCAGTCGCTTCCACCCGTGGTTTCCCGCCGCATGTCCGAGCCTTCCTCCAAGCTGACCGCTTCGCCGCCGTTTCCGCGGCCGCCGAGAACATGGGGGAAGCTGCTTGCGCCTGCCGCCATTGTGCTCGCGCTTTGTTCGGCGCTCGCCACGTTCCTCATTCTGACCGGCCTCACGCCAATCGTGCCGGCGCATTACGTCGTCGTTTCGGTGCTGCTCGCAAACGCGGCGATGGCCGCGATCCTGTTCGGGATCGTGGTCTGGAGCTTCATCGACCTTTTGCGCGCTCGGCGAAAAGGGCGGGCGGGCGCGCGGCTTCATATTCGTATCGCGCTGATGTTCGGACTCGTCGCGGCGGTGCCGGCGGTCCTGGTTGCCGTCATCGCGTCGATCACGCTTGAGCGCGGCCTTGACCGCTGGTTCTCGACACGGACGCGCGCGATTGTCGGGAACGCCATCACCATCGCGCAAACCTATGTGCGCGAGCACGCGCTCAATATCCGGGCGGACACGGTCGCGATGGCGGACGACATGGGCCGTCTGAAGAATCTGTTCGATACGGACCGCGATCGCTTTCGCCAGATTCTGACCTCGCAAGCGGCTATTCGCGGCTTGCCGGTTTCGCTGCTCATTCACGGGGATCTTTCCGTGATCGAGCGCGCGAACATTCCCTACAGTGCGAACGCGACGGTGCCGACCAATATCGCGGTCCGGCAGGCGACGATGGAGCGCCCGCTGATCTACTTCTCGAACGAAGCGGATTTCGTCGCCGCGATCGTTCCGCTCGCCAATTTCGACGATATCTATCTCTACGTGTCGCGGCCGATCGACCCTTCGGTTCTGCAATATCTCCGGCAGACCGAGGCGGGCGTCGCCGAATATGCAGGGCTCGACGAGCGCCGCTTCGGCGTGCAGGTCGCATTTGCGCTGATGTACACCGTGATCGCGCTGATTGTGCTTCTGTCCGCGGTCTGGGTCGGCCTCAATTTTGCAAATTCACTGGTCGCGCCCATCCGGCGGCTGATCACGGCCGCCGATCAGGTTGCCTCGGGGGATCTCAACGCCCGCGTGCCGGTGCGGCGGCGCGAAGGCGATCTCGCGAATTTAAGCGAGAGCTTCAACACCATGACGCAAGAGCTGCGCGCGCAGCACGACGACCTTGTCGGCGCGCGCGACCAGATCGATCAGCGCCGCGCCTTCACGGAGGCGGTGCTTGCAGGCGTCGGCTCGGGGGTAATCGGCCTCGACACGAAAGGGCGGATCACCATCCTCAATCGTTCCGCCGAGCAGTTGATCGGAAAGACAGAAGCCAATCTGATCGGCTCGGACATTGCCGAAGCAATACCGGAAATCGCGCCGCTCGCCGCCGAGGCGCAAGCGGGCAACGAGCGAGTGCGCAGAACGGTGATTTTACGCAGCGGCGGGCGCGACCGGACGATCGACGTGCGCGTGACGACGGAATCTTCGTCGGAATCCCAGCACGGCTACGTCATCACGCTCGACGATATTACGGAACTCGTCGCCGCGCAGCGGACGTCCGCCTGGGCGGACGTCGCGCGCCGGATCGCACACGAGATCAAGAACCCGCTGACGCCAATTCAGCTTTCTGCGGAGCGGCTCCGCCGAAAATATGGAAAACAGCTCACGGGCGATCGCGAAGTGTTCGAACAATGCACCGACACGATCATCCGTCAGGTTGGCGATATCGGTCGCATGGTCGACGAGTTCTCGGCCTTTGCGAAGACGCCCAAGCCTGTCGTTGAAACGCATAACCTTTCCGATATTGCGCGGCAGGTCGTGTTTCTCATGCGCGTGGGTTATCCCGACATTACTTTCGACGTCGAAGTGCCGTCCGAGCCGTTGATGTC
>JAJPHK010000004.1 GCA_021325315.1 Alphaproteobacteria bacterium | reverse complement strand
CAGGTGCTTTTGGGGCAGGAGAAGGGGCCGCGTTTCGGCTCCTTCGTCGCAGTCTATGGCGTGAAAAACGCGGTGGCGATGATCGACGGGGCGCTGGCGCGGAGCGCCTGAGTTACCGTCCGAAACGTCCTGCTTTTTCTTTCAGCCCACGGGGGCGTGGAGCGGCATACCGGCTGGTTGCACGGTCCGGCTGCTGAGCTTGCAGGATAGGATGGTCAGCACCGAACACCCGACGACGAGAGCGGACACCGGCCATGTGCCGGCGATCGGGAAAACCGCGGCCGCAAAGAATGGCACGAGCCCTCCGATGATCGTAGCCGCCTGGCTTCCCACGGACATCCCAGTATAGCGAACCTCGGTCGGAAACTGCTCGGCGACGATCGCAGGCATCACGCCCCAGGAGAACCAGAGCGGTGCCGCGAACAGCAGCATCGCCAACCCGATCCAAAGCGGATGAGCAAGATCGACGATCCAGAAGAAGGGAAAGGCGATCGCGATCTGGGCGAACGCGCTGATCACGCAAGCCGGTCGCCGCCCGATACGGTCGCAAATCAGACCGCCGCCGACCGTCGCCGCAAGCAGCACGATATTCGTTACGACCACGCCGATCAGTACCGCCGAGCGATCGACATGCAGTCTCGCGGTGGCGTAATAGACCAGGAAAACCCAGACCGTATAGAAGGGCACGGTGATCGCGCCGAGATACAATCCGGCGGTGGCGACGACTTGCTTCGGGTATTTCCGAAACACGTAGAGGATTGGAAGTCGCACGACGTGATCCTTTTCGCGCATCCTCTTGAATTCGGGCGTCTCCGTGATACGCGCGCGGATATAGAGCCCGAGAGCCATCAGGAGCGCACTTGCCAGGAACGGTATTCTCCAGGCCCAGTCCATGAAGGCTCGTCCTGGCAACTCGGATCCGACCAGGAGTACTATCGTCGCAAGACTGAGGCCGAGGCCAGCGCCGAGCTGAATCAGACTTCCAAAATAACCGCGGCGGTCGAGTGGCGAATGTTCGAGTGTCATCAAGACGGCACCGCCCCATTCCCCGCCGAGGCCTACGCCTTGAAGAAAACGAAGGAAGACGAGCAGCATGGGCGCCGTGACGCCGATCGTTTCATAGGACGGCAGACAGCCGATCAGAAAGGTCGAGCCGCCCATAAGCGTCAGGGTGGTGATCAGGCTCGCTTTACGGCCTAGGCGGTCGCCAAAATGCCCGAACAGCACCCCGCCCAACGGGCGGGCGACAAAACCGACTGCCATCGCGGCGAAGGAGGCAAGGATCGCTCCGAGCGGGCTATAGACCGGAAAGAAAACGTGCCCGAACACGAGTGCCGCGGTGAAGCCGTATAGGAAGAAGTCATACCATTCGAGGACGCTGCCGACGAGGCCCGCCCAGATCACGCGCCGCAACGTTTGCTTTTCGGTCTTTGAAATCACTTCCTGCTTCATCCGATCCCCCAGCAGAATCCTTCCTCAAGCGAGCTGTTTTCTTCCTTTCGGGTGCCGCAGCGGCGGGGTGAGTTCTTCGAGCGGCGGTAGCTCGCTGCCGCCGGATACACATTCCTCGCGCTTGAATTTACGCACCAGCACGATCAGTTTGTCGTCGGTCGTGCCGAAAATCCGGTTGCACGCGCCAAGTGCTTCGTCGAACAGCGCCTGCGTGCGGTTTTTTTCCTGGCCACGACCATCGCGAAGGTCGACCGTCAAGATTACGGTCGGATCGCCCCGTTCGGTGTACATCGGCCGCACAGCGATCCAGATATGGTCACGAGCCCAGGTGCGCTCGATGCAGCGGCGGAGTTCGCCTTTGGTCGCGGCTAGCTGTTCTTCAGTTGCCCAAGCTGGAACGTCCGCCCGCACGATCGGCATTTGATTTCTCCCCGGATGCTCGCGCCATTGGCTGCGTTTTCCTGCGAGAACGACAGCAAGCGCGTGGGGAAAAGACAAGAAGTACATATGAATTTTTTCGCAGTCACTTTTTATGCGGGCACGGGCACCAATGTTTCGGGTCGTAATAACAAATGTAGCTACAGTCGGTAGGATGCAGGCATGTGGTTCGCGTTGCTATTTTCGTCTTGCCGTGCAGAAATTAACGACGGCGCATTTTGCGCATACGTAAGGATTCGGCTTCTGCTACAGTAACAGCCGGCAACGGAATTCTTCGTCCGCATGAAAGCTACGCCCCGAAAACTTCTCCGCGCGATCCCGTGGTTCAAGGGCCTCTCGAATGAGGCGCTGACCTATTTGTCGCGGCATATACGGGTGCAGCGTTTTCCCGCGGGAACAGTCCTGTTCGTCCAGGGAGAAATTCCTGATTTCTGCTACATCGCCCTGGAAGGCAGCATCGAGCTTTTTGTCACGGATGAGGAAAGCTCGACGGAGTCTCTGGTCGAGATTTCAAATGCGCCGAATGCCTACACTATGGCCGCGGTTCTGCTGGGCGCGCCCTACATTGTTTCGGGGAGGACGATCACGGTGACGACCACGCTGTTGCTCGATGCGTCCGCGTTCAGAAAATCGATAAGGAAAAATCCCAAACTCGCGATCAACCTGCTGGGCCTGATCTCCTGGCAGTTTCGCAATATGGTCCGGCAGGTGGTCAGCCTGAAAAGCAAATCGACCTCCGAACGGCTTGGCTGTTATCTCCTGATGCTCGCACAAACCAGTCCGGGGAAAATCAAGCTTCCGCTCGATCGAAAACGGCTGGCTTCCCAGCTGGGAATGACGAAAATGAGCTTGCTGCGGGCATTCAGGACGCTCTCGGCCCACGGCGTCCAGATTCGTGGCGAGTATATAGCGATCGCCAATTCCGAACAACTTCGCGCCTACAGCAAGCCCGACCGCTTGACGAACAACAGCGAGCGAAGGCTGAAACTTGCCGATTGACCGGCCTGTTACCCTCCGCGGGGCATCAAACAATCCCTACTGGCTCGCCCACACGATCCGCGCGATCCAGAGAATGTCTGATGCCGGAATCGTCCGGTCCTTGTGCGAGGGATTGAGCGAGGCGAGTTCCACGACCTTAGCGTT
>JAJPHK010000133.1 GCA_021325315.1 Alphaproteobacteria bacterium | reverse complement strand
GAGTCGAATTTCGTTTTGTTGAACGAAATTTCGAACTGTTCGGCGTTTTGGTGGTAGCTCTGCAGCATGTAGACTTTGGAGACGTCGGCGAAGCCAAGCACGCGGTCGGACGTTGCGTTGTTAAATTCGGCCGCGTCGAGAAGTCCGCGGTCCATCGCCGATACAATTTCACCGCCGGGCAGCGCGTTCACCGCGGCGCCCATGCCGGAGAAAACGTCAATCGAAATGCCGACGGTGCGGAACTTCAGCCCCTTGAAGTCATCCGGCTTCGTGATCGGTTTCTTGTACCAGCCGAGCGGTTGCGTCGGCATCGGTCCGTAGGGGAACGAAACGACGTTCGCGCCGATCGAGGTGAAGATCTTGTCCAAGAGCTCCTTGCCGCCGCCGTATTTGTGCCAGGCGAGCAGCATGTTGGCGTCCATCGCATAGGCCGGCCCTGAACCCCAGAGCGCAAGCGCGGTTTGTTTGCCGTAATGATACACGAGCACGCCGTGGCCGCCGTCGAGCACGCCTTTCGAGACCGCGTCGAGCAACTGGAACGCCGGCACGACGGCACCGGCGGGCAGCACTTCGATCTTCAGATCGCCGCCGGTCATGTCGTTGACCTTTTTGGCGTAGTCGAGCGCGTATTCGTGGAAGATGTCCTTGGACGGCCAAGTGCTTTGCCACCGCATATTGATGGGGCCTGCGGCCTTCACAACATTTGGCGCGGTGACTGCGGCCGCCGCGACTCCAAGTCCGGCGGTCTTGAGGAATTTGCGGCGGCTTGCCGCAGATACGCGTGACGGATTGCTGGATTTCTTCATTGTTTCTCTCCCCTGTGCCATCGGTGCGATGGCTGCGGTCTTTCGCCGCTAGATTCCGGTTGCGCGTTGACCGCGCCCTCGCCTTATCTAGCAGAAGATGCGACCTACGTCTCAAGTGTTTCATTTATGCGCGCTGCAACAACAGCTTACAGGCAGGTCTAAATGAAAGTAGCAGGGAATAAACAAGCCATCCTAAATCCGGAACTTTTTTGCGCTATCACGCGTTTTAATTAGCGAAGGCAATCAGGAGAAAGTCGTGATTTTGAAAAACCACCAATGCCCCGCCGCATTGGAGGCGTGTACTTATTTATGGGACGTCCTCTAATGTGCGGGCTTTGCGGAGAAATATCGTTTCGGGAGCCTGCTTCCGCCTCTTCCATTTCAGCCATGGCCGAAAGTCTCTGCCGCCGAGGGCCGGATTCGAGCGGCCTTTTCGTGCAGGATCGTGTGGGGTTCGGCCACCGGCGTCTTAGCATTCTGGACACCGAGTCCACGTCAAACCAGCCGATGATTGATAGCGAGCTCGGGCTCGCCACCGCCTTTAACGGCTGCATCTACAATTTCCGCGAATTGCGCCGTGAGCTTCAGGAAAAGGGGTATCGCTTCTTTTCCGACGGCGACACCGAGGTCATCCTCAAGGCCTATGCCGAATGGGGTCCGCGCTGTGTCGAGCGGTTCCTGGGCATGTTTGCTTTTGCAATTTGGGAGCGGGACAGCGGCCGTGTGGTGCTCGCGCGTGACCGGCTTGGCATTAAACCGCTTTATCTCGCCGAGGATGAAAATCGCCTCCGTTTTGCTTCGACTCTGCCGGCGTTGCTCGCGGCGGGCGGGGTGAATACGGAAATCGACCCGGTCGGTCTCCATAATTATATGTCGCTGCACGCCGTGGTCGTGCCGCCGCGAACGATTTTGAAGGGTGTTCGCAAGCTTCCGCCGGCGACCTTGATGATCGTCGAACCTGACGGAAGCCGCCGCGAAGAAACCTACTGGACGCTGCAAGTCGGCCGCAGGCCGCAGGACCGCGCGATGAGCAAGGAGGAATGGAAGGAAGCGGTGCTTGATGCACTCACGCTTGCAGTCAAGCGGCGACAGGTGGCCGACGTTCCCGTCGGCGTGCTCTTGTCGGGCGGGCTCGACAGTTCGCTCGTCGTGGCGCTTCTCGCCGAAAGCGGGCAGACGGATCTGAAGACATTCGCGATCGGCTTCGAAAGCGTTCGCAACCTGAAAGGCGACGAATTCAAGTATTCGGATTTCGTGGCGCGGCGATACGGCACGAAGCACGAGAAGATCGAAATCAAATCGGAGGCGACGTTGGACGCGTTGCCCGACGCCATTCAGGCGATGTCGGAGCCGATGATGAGCCACGACGCGATCGGCTTCTATTTGCTTTCGGAAGAGGTCGCGAAGCATGTGAAGGTCGTGCAAAGCGGGCAGGGCGCGGACGAAGTCTTCGGCGGTTATCATTGGTACCCGAAGATGATGCAGTCGAACGACCCCGCGTCGGATTACGCCCGTGTCTATTTCGATCGCGATCATCAGGAAATGCGCGAAGTGCTCGATCCGCGCTACATCGAAGAGGACTATAGCCGCGAATTCGTAGAGGAATTTTTCGAGCGCGAACGGAATTCGCGCCCCATCGACGCGACGCTTCAGCTCGATACGGAAATCATGCTCGTGGATGACCCGGTGAAGCGGGTCGACAATATGACGATGGCCTGGGGGCTGGAGGCGCGGGTTCCGTTCCTCGATCATGAGCTCGTGGAGCTTGCCGCCCGCATCCCGGCGGAGCTGAAAGTCCGCGAGGGCGGCAAATACATTCTGAAGGAAGCGGCCCGAAGCGTGGTTCCCGCGGAGATTATCGATCGCCCGAAGGGCTACTTCCCCGTCCCGTCCCTGAAATACATTCGGGGGCCGTTTCTTGAATTCGCGCGCGACGTCTTGAGTGAGCCTGCGGCACAGGAACGCGGCCTGTTCAACCGCGAGTATGTGGACCGCTTATTGGCGAACCCTGAAGGGGAACTCACGCCGAAGGGTCATTCGAAACTCTGGCAGGTCGTCCTGTTGGAAAGCTGGTTGCAGGCTCATAATTTGTGAAGGTATTTGATTTGCGCGGGGGCGCGATTCCGCACAAAAGGTCTGCGCCTAGATAGGATACGAATCATGTGCCGATGGATCGCTTATCGCGGAGATACGATCGCCCTTGAGCACTATGTGACCGAGCCGTCGCACTCGCTGATTTCGCAAAGCATCAAAGCGCTCGAATCGACAGTGAGTACGAACGGCGACGGCTTCGGCTTGGGCTGGTACGGCGAGTATCCCGATCCTGGTCTTTATCGCGAGGTGCGGCCCGCCTGGTCGGACGAAAATCTCCGCTATCTCTGCCGTCATATCCGCTCGCACTTATTCTTCGCGCATATTCGCGCGGCGACCGGTACGCCGATCACGCGGCCGAACTGCCATCCGTTCGTGTGCAAGAACTGGCTGTTCATGCATAACGGCTTCATCGGCGACTGGAACCGGCTGCGCCGGAAAATCGAGCACCTCATTCCCGACGAGGTTTATCCCGCGCGTCTCGGCACGACGGATTCGGAAGCGGTGTTTCTCGCCATTATGGGCGCGGGGATCGATTCTTCGCCGGTCGCCGCCACGACGAAAGTTTTGCAACAAATAACAGCGATGCTGGGTGAAAACGGCAGTGGAGACTCGCTTCGCTTCACAGCAGCACTCGCGAACGGCCGTGATCTTTATGCCTTCCGTTATGCAGTGAACGATTCCCCGAATTCCCTCTATTTCCGTACTGCAGGAAACGGTGTGGTGGTCGTCTCCGAACCGCTCGACGAAGATCATGCTAGCTGGAAAGCCGTTCCGGAAAATGCGGTATTGGTCGCCGAGGAGGGCAAGAAAGTCGAGATTCTGCCGATCGACGAGAAGCGGCTACAGGCGGCTGAATAAATTTCTCAGTCGCGGGGCGGGCTTACATGCGGCTTGGCGGTCGAGTGGCGAGGCCGCAAAATCGCCTCGTTAGAGCCCTCTTTTATGGGCGCTCGGAAAAGGGGACGTTGAGCGTGTGCTGCGTTCGCCACAGTCTTGCGATCGCATGGGGGGTCGCGTGCGCTTCGCTTGCGGCTGTCCCCGTGCATTCGGAAGGTGTCCGGCTGTCTTGCCCGGAAGCGGCGAGCTCCTTTGAAAACGTGGAAGCAGCGGCGGCACGCGACGGTGTGACGATCCGGCTGAAGGACGGCCGTGAGGTTCGTCTTGCGGGTGTCGTCGCTGCGAATGAAATCGATGGCGACGCAGTTGCCCTCAATGCTGCGGAAAAGCTGAACGCTCTTGTCGCGGGAAAATCGCTGGCGCTTTATGGCCGGAAGAATTTGAGCGATCGCTATGGCCGGCTGGTGGCACAGGTCGCTTTCGGTGCAGACGGTGCGGATTGGCTGCAGGCCGATCTTGTCTCCGAAGGATGGCTGCGTGTCGCGCCGGAAACGAGCGAATTATCTTGCGCCAAGCCGCTACTAGGCTTTGAAGCGAAGGCGCGTGCCGGCCGAAAGGGCTTGTGGCAGGACGCGCGCTTTGCGGTCGAACGAGCCGATAATATCGAAAAATTAACCGCCTCGATGGGGCGTTTTGCCGTGGTCGAAGGCGTAATCCGGCGGGTTGGCGAAACTTCCGGCCATACCTATCTCGATTTCGGCCGCCGCTATAACGAGGATTTCAGCATTATGATCCCACGCTCGGCACGCGCGGGTTTCGCCGCCGCGGGCATCGACTTGAAGAGCCTGCGCGGCAAACAAGTCCGTGCCCGCGGCGTGTTATTCTCGTCCGGCGGGCCGGCGATCGAAATCCGGAAACCGGCCTCGCTCGAGGTTCTTGCGGGTAGCGGCACATGAGTGCGTGCAAAGAGGAAGCGTCGAATTTTCGGCTCGGGCTGCGCACAAGCCTGATTGCGCTCGCCGCAACACTCGTACTCGCTTCCTGCGCGAGTTTGGAAACCGATCGCTTCGGCCTCTCCGAAGCATCGGCAGCCCGTGACGATGTCGCAAACACGCTGCCGCCGGAGCAGCGCAAGGAGCACGAGCGCCTGGTCGCAGCCTATGGCGGGGTCTATCATTCGCCCCAGCTCGAAGAAAACATTTCGAAAATTGTCACCCGTCTCGTCTCGGCTTCCGAGCGGCCCGACATAAATTATCGTGTGACGATTTTAAATTCGCCCGCGATCAACGCCTTTGCGCTTCCGGGGGGGACGCTTTACGTCACGCGCGGGCTGATTGCGCTCGCCAATGACGAATCGGAGCTCGCCTCGGTGCTCGCCCATGAAATGGCGCACGTCATCGCGCGCCATGCGGCAATCCGCGAAGCGCAGGTGCGGCAGGCGATGATCGTGAGCCGCGTGATTTCCGACGTGGTCCAAGATCCGGATCTCGGCGCGCTTGCGCTTGCGAAAAACAAGATTTCGCTCGCGGCCTTCTCGCGTGACCAGGAGCTGGAGGCGGACGCGGTCGGCGTCGGGATTTCCGCACGCGCGGGCTTCGATCCTTATGGCGCATCGCGTTTCCTCACCACCATGGGCCGCTATGCGACGTTGCGATCGGGCGGGGCGGCCAGCGCCAATAAGGATCAGGTGGATTTCATCTCAAGCCATCCGGCAACGCCCGAGCGCATCTCGCTCGCGGTTACCAATGCGGGCCAGTACGGCGCAAAAGGCGAGCGCGACCAAAAAGATTTCCTCGATTCGATCGATGGTATGGTTTATGGCGACGACCCGAAGGAAGGCTATGTGCGCGGAAGGAGCTTCCTGCACCCAAATCTCGGCTTCACCTTCACCGCCCCGGAAGGCTTCTCATTGGAGAATACCGCTCAGGCCGTGCTCGGCGCGACGGCGTCCGGCAAGGAAGCGCTGCGGCTCGATGCCGTGCGCGTTCCAGGCACCACGCCGCTCGGCAGCTATCTCGCTTCGGGCTGGATCGACGGGGTCGATCCGAACTCGGTGCAGTCGCTGACCATCAACGGTTTCCCGGCAGCGACCGCGCTTGCGCGCGGGCAGCAGTGGTCGTTCCGGCTCTATGCGATCCGGTTCGGCAGCGACGTTTATCGGCTGGTTTTCGCCGCGCGTGAAATCACGCCCGCGAATGATCAAACTTTCCGCGCCGCGGCCGATACGTTCCGGCGCGTCGGCGAAGACGAAATCAGGAATGTGCGGCCGCTCCGGATTTCGGTTGTGCGCGTCGGCCTTACCGATACGGCGGAGAAACTCGCGCGGCGCATGGCGGTACCGGACAAGAAGCTGGAGCGCTTCCTTGTTCTCAACGGCCTCGACAAGGATTCGAAGCTTCAATTCGGTGAGCGGGTGAAGATCGTCGTCGAATAAAAAGCCCGGCACGGGCCGGGCTTTTTGTTAAAATATCCGAAAATTTAGGCCGCTTCGTCCTGCTTTTCGGCTGTATCTTCCGTCTTCGGTCCGCGGCGCGGGCCCTTCAGCAGATAAGACTCCACCTGCTTGCTCGCTTCAGTCTCGGTGATGTCCTCAATGGTGGCGAGTTCGCGCACCATGCGGTCGAGCGCCGCCTCGTAAAGCTGGCGTTCGCTGTAGGACTGCTCCGGCTGGTTTTCCGAGCGGAAGAGGTCACGTACCACTTCGGCGATCGAAATCAGGTTGCCGGAATTGATTTTCGCTTCGTATTCCTGCGCGCGGCGGCTCCACATCGTGCGCTTGATGCGGGCGCGGCCCTTTAATGTGTCGAGCGACTTCTTCACGACATCGGGGCCGGCGAGCTTGCGCATGCCGACTGCCGCTGCTTTGGCGGTCGGAACGCGAAGCGTCATTTTGTCTTTCTGGAAGCTGATGACGAAGAGCTCGAGCTTGTTGCCAGCGATTTCCTGCTCTTCGATGCGCACGATCTGGCCGACGCCATGCGCCGGATAGACGATGTGCTCATGCGTGCGGAAGCCTTGACGGCTATGCGCAGCTTTCTTGACGGGGGCAGGGGCGGGGGCTTTCGCGGAAGTCTTTTTTGCCACTTTTGATCCTTTTGCCGCTGCCTTGCGTTTTTTATTCATCGTGGACACTCAACCGAAGGTTGCAAATGCCATTCTCGTCTCTTCAAAAGCGAGAATAGCCTGAGAACGCCGATAAATAGGTTCAGTTCCGTGATGGAAGGCTCCGTGAGGAGCACCAAAGCGAGCGGATACGTTAGTGATTGTGACCATATTACCACAAACCGGCCAAAAATCAATGTCTTGCGGCTAAGGGATGTCGCAAAACAATAAGACGGTTAAGGCAGGCGCGTTCCGCGCAATTTTCAGTCGCCCTGCCCCGGCTCCGGCGAAAAGAACTTTTCCTTATCCGGTTTGCCGTCCCATTCCTTCGCATCGGCCGGCGGATCTCGCTTTACCGTGATGTTCGGCCAGATTTTGGAAAATTCGGCATTCAACGAGAGCCATTTTTCGAGTCCGCCGATAGTGTCGGGCTTGATCGCCTCGGCCGGGCACTCAGGCTCGCAAACGCCGCAATCGATACACTCGTCAGGATGAATGACAAGCATATTTTCGCCCTCGTAGAAGCAATCGACAGGGCACACCTCGACACAATCCATATATTTGCATCGGATGCAGTTCTCGGTGACGACGTAGGTCATGGTTCTCAGAAATTTATATAGGGACGCGCGGGGCCTAACGCATGTCCTCGCGCTTCGCAAGCAAAGGCTGGCCGCTTTCGGCGGCTAACTTCTGATCTCTTCGTAGAGGGTGGCTGCCAGCGCCGCGCCGCCGCGGCGATCAGCGAAATCGATGACGCGCAGAACCCGAACCACGCGCGGCAGCGCGACGGTGAGCACATCGTCCTTGCGCACCGCATGAGCGGATGATCCCGTGCGTTTGCCGTTCACACGAACGTAACCCGAAGCAACGAGCGAGGCGGCCAGGGATCTCGTCTTGACGATGCGCGCATGCCAAAGCCAGCGATCAATGCGTTGCCGAGCCTCCGGCTCGAAGCGCTCAGGTGTCGTTTTTTTCTTCGTTTTTCTTACCGGAGTCATTTCCCGACTCAAGGCGTGCTTTCAACTCGAGCAGCGCCGCAAAAGGCGAATTCGGATCGATCGGACGCTCCCGCCGTTCGGGACGCGGCCTGCGGCGTCCGCCGTCTCCGCTGCGCTTGCGATCATGCTTGCGTGCGGCCTGTTTGCGGTCGCGGTACGGCTTCGCTTCGGCATTTTCACGCGAAAAACTTTGCGCTTGTGTTTCGCCCGATGCGGGCAGAGAAACATGCTGTGGCCGCCTGCGTTCGCGGTCGTGCGATTTTTTCGGGCGGCGTTCACCGGGCGGCCGGCCGGGCCGCCACACTTCAACCATTTCCGGTTCTTTGACCGGCTCGGCCGCTTCGCTCGACACGGCCGCGTTCTCGGCGGCGGAAGTTTCGGCAGAGGCTTCGGCTGCATTCTCAGAAGGCATGGCTTCAGCTGGTGCAGTGGCCGCGGTTTCTGCCGTGGTGATTTCGGCGAGAGGAGCCTCTGTTGCGGCCTCGGGTGAGATCGCGGGTGCAGCAGGAGGCGGCGGGCGGCGATCCATGCGATAGCCAAGTGCACGCAAAATCGCTGCAAAGTCCTCGCCGGCGCAGCCGACGAGCGAAGTCATCGCCACAGTGACCGTAAATCCGCGCCCGTCAAAGGCGCCCGCCGGCTTCTCGCCCGGCATGCCCGGGCGCCAGGAGAGCGCGGGGCGAATGAGGTCGGCGAGACGCTCCAGAATATCGACGCGAATCGCGCGCAAACCACACAGGCGATAACCGACAAGACGGTAGAGCGGCTTCGATATCTCGGGATCGACCGGGATCGATGTGCGGCCGCTTGAAGCGAGCGCAGGCAAGTCGGTGATCCCCTTCTGCTGCAGGCCACCGTTCTTCAAAGCCCAAAGAAGGAGGCTCAAAGCGCGCGGTGCCGGCTTCAACAGCGCGGGAAGATAAATATGATAGGCGCCGAAACGGACGCCGTGCTGGCGAAGCGTGGCCCGCGTCGGCTGATCAAGGCTCTTTACCTCCTCGGCGACTTTCTGGCGCTCCAAAACACCGAAGGCCTCCACGAGCTGGAAGGCGACGCCGCGCGCGATGCCGGTTATGTCCTCGGCCTTCCCGAGCGCGATCAGCGGTCCGAGCAATTTTTCGATGTGCGCTTTCAGCCAGCGCGTCAGGCGTTCTTCCACGCCTTGGCGGGCGGAACCCGTGAGCTGTTCGTCGGCGAGGATGCGAAAGCGCGGCTCTAGCGCGTTGTCGGCCGCGACGAGCTTCGCCACCGGATCGCCGCTCCAGCGGATCGTTCCGTCGGTTGTGAGCACGAACGTCTCGTCCCCCGACTCCGATAATTTCTTCGCGCGATTTTCGATTTCGCTTGCGAGCACTTTCTGCGCCGCGCCGCGCAATGCCCTCGCTTCAGGCTCGCCGGAAGAATCGGCGGGCGAAAACTCGAAGCCCGAGAGGTGGCCGATGACGTGGCCCTCGACCACGACATCGCCGGTCTTGGTTATTTCGGTT
>JAJPHK010000013.1 GCA_021325315.1 Alphaproteobacteria bacterium | reverse complement strand
GGGATCGTGTCGTTGATGCGCGTGCCGCGCTCGCCGATCTTGTTGCCGTAGCGGTCGAGGAAGGTGACGGAGAGGTCGGTTTTCTTCAGCCAGTCCTCGCCGCCGGTCTCGCGGAAGGCCGGCACCGCGAGCGCGAGCATCAAGACCGCGCCGGCCGTGCCCAGCGTTGCGCCCTCGGAGGTGAGCTCGATCAGAAACCGCTTGATGCCCGCGACGTGGAAGCGGTCCATGAAGGCGGAGTAGGAGTCCCAGCGCGAGCGCAAGGAGACGGAGGCGGAGAAGAAGAAATGGCCGAGCCGGGCGTCGAGATCGAGGAAGAATTTGCGCAAGCCCCGGATCTTGGGAACGCGGAGCGGGACTTTCGACGCGGGCTTTTTTCGGTTCGGGTCGGGCAAGGAAGCAGCTCGGAGGTGTTACCGGCAACACGGCATAGGCATATGGAATGTATAGCGCAAATCGTGGCGGCTTGTAGCCGCCGGGAAGGGCGGGAATCAAAGCGTTCAATGCGATTCGTTAAAGTGACGAATTGTCTTGGCTGCGAAGGCGCAGCGCGCAGGCACTCCGCGACCGATCACAAGGATCGGTCGCGGAGTGCCTTGCGCCGTGGCTTCCCTACCGGTTTCCCCGTGGTAGGTTCAGAAGATTGACGCGCGCATGACGAAGCGTGCCGTGGCTTCCCTACCGGTTTCCCCGTGGTAGGTTACAACCCGCAGACGAAAAGTCGGTACGCGAGCCGTGGCTTCCCTACCGGTTTCCCCGTGGTAGGTTACGACGGAATGGCTCATCAAGTTTCGGGCAGCCGTGGCTTCCCTACCGGTTTCCCCGTGGTAGGTTGCGAGCGGCGGAAGCCCCTGAACTCTCTCTGATTTCCGCCTGAACATGCAGGCGGAAATCAGAGCAGAACCAGTTGCTGGGGCGCTTTTTTCTCACTGAACGTGGCCTCGCCGAGCATCAGCTTCATGCGCGCGTACTGCTTGTCGGTAACTTGCAGCGTACGCACGCTTCCCTTGGGCGGCAAGTTTTTCGTGACGCGCTGTGCGTGCTTTTCGGCGGCGTCCTCGCCGCGGCATACGCGCGCATAGACCGACAATTGCAGCATCAGAAAACCGTCGTCCTTCAGAAAATTCCGAAATCGAGTCGCCCAGCGGCGGTCGGCCTTGGTACCGACCGGCAGGTCGAAGAACACAAACATCCACACGAAACGCACCTCCTCGGTTTTCACGGCGCGAGCTCCGGTGCGCGCGCGGGCTCGAGTTCGGGCAGAACAAGCCGGCTCGCCTTTTCTTCCTCGAACGCGCGGACGAGGCTCTGCGCCGCGGTCTCGGCGGCGACGAGCAGCGTCACGCGGTCGTCTCCGGTTCCGGCGTCGATGAGCAGCGCACCGGCCATAGCGCGCCTGTCCTCTACGGCAAGCTCGCCGTCCTTGCCGGTGCCGTCCGCGCTGGTCTTGAACGCGAGCCGGTCGACGAACGGGCGGAACGGCTCCACCAGATCGTCGGCGAGATTGAAGGCATTGGCCGCGCCGTCATGCGCAAGACCGAAAGCGGGGATCAGCCCGGCCGCAACCAGCGCCCGCGCGACTCCGGCGCGCACGACCGCGTAGCCGTAGTTCAATAATTTGTTGCGCCGGTCATCAGGGTTGTCGCGGGTGTAGTCGGCGAACAATCGCCCCCAGTAGAACCGCGCTGCTCTCGCTTCGACATTCTCGGGATCGCCCGGCTCGACGTGACGGGCGATTTCGCGCAGCGTCGCGGCATCTTCTTTCCCGAGTTCGGCAAGCAAGGCCGCCTGATTGCAAATCTTGCAGCGGACAATCGCCTGCCACAGTTTTTTCTTGAGCGAATCTTTCACTCCGGCCTGCAAGCGCGCAACGGCGCCCTGCCGGTGATGGCGGTGGAAGGGGAGAACGAGGCCGGAGGGAGTGTGGCGGGCGTCGGTGAATACGATGACGACGCCAGCCTCCATGCAGGCCGACATCAGCGCGCCGCTTATCGTTGTTTGCGGCGTATCGACGATGATCCAGGCGAGATCCTCGATCGCGATGCGGACCTCGCCTTCATCCTGCTTCACGCAACATTGGCCGTCGGCGAGAAAAAGCCGGGCGGCCTTCGTCAGGTGCACGCCTTTCCACGCCATGTACGCAACTCACGCTGTACTTCGAACTTGCGCCCCAAACGGTCGACGGTAAACTTCTTAAAGGTACTTAGCGTCTTCACCCCAATGCTTCGGATGAGTTGGTCATTTGTCGATGCCGGTGAAAGATTGATTGCGCCCGTGGCTCGGTCGAGGCTTCGGTAATATCCTTCGACTATCTCACCGTTCGCTTTTGCTAGCTCCAAGTAGTTCATCGGCTGTAGCGACCAAACAAATTCGAATGATGAATCAATGGAAGGCCAGTCGTTTTCGTCGGTCGCACCTCTGACAAATTTTATAGGCGGTCGCTCCTCCATTGTGATCTGATGCGGGTAAATTGGAACAACATAGTATTCCCACTTCCCCCTCCCATTTTTCTTGCGAAACACGTCCACGCGCGCCATGTCGCCGCGATCGACGGTACCGCCGTTCACCTCGACCGCCACCTTGTCCTTGGTGGCGACGCGCACCTTGCGGATGATGTCGCCCTTGGGAGAGCGCGGCAGCTTGTCCTTCGGCTTGCCCGCCGCGATCCACGCGCGCAGCGCCTCCACCATTTCGTCGCGCAATTTTTTCGGATCGGCGGCTTTGCCGTAGGGCGCAGGTACGGGGATCAGTGCCAGGTCTTTTTCAGTCAGTTTTTCCACTGACTTGCGCTCATAAACGATGCTTTCGCCGTTCACCTCGCGGATTTGCTTGATCGTAGCGTCATGCGCCTTGCCGCGCGCGCGGCGGCGCTCGGCGCGCGAGACGAAAACTCCGCCTTTTCCGTTCTCGCCATAAATCGTCCGCTCGACATCGAGCCGGAAATCCGGCCAGGGCTGCCGGACATGAAAAATGTCGTCCTGCCGTCCTTCCTTCTCGCGCTTTTGCACTTCCAGCGTCATGCGATTCAAAAGGCCTTCGGTCGTCGCCGCGAGCACAAGTGCGTCGACCGCATGGTGCCGATCGTCCGATACGCGTTCGCCGTCCGCCTTCTTCCGCCCTTCGAGACCCCACGCGCGCCGCAGCTTCGAAGTGATCGCGCCCGGACGCGTGAACACGCGGCGCTTGCCTTCCGGCGCCGGAAACATCCGTGTAAGTTCGTCGGCCAGAAGCCGCGTCACCCATTGCGTGTCCGTGAGGTTGCGCGCCTTGAACTTGTCCTCGATGTCGGCTGCGACCTTCAGGGTGTAGTTGCGTTTCTTGCGGCCCTTGATTTCTTTCAGGCTTTCGACGCGCGCGACATAAGTAATCCAGTCCGCCTCCGCTTTATCGGCGCCGAACCACTCGAAGGGCGTGCGCCCCTTCTTGTCCTGATTGCACTTGGCGCAGCAAAGCGTCTTGTTCAAAAAAGAATCGTCGCCGAAGCGGCTCCACGGCAAGATATGATCGACTTGCCAGCGCGGGTCGTTGGCGGCAAAGCCCTTCGGCTCGATTGCATCATCCGAGTAGATGCATTTCCAGCCTTGCTCTTTTGCCAATTCGTAGCGAAGCAATTCGTCCTCGGTGACGGGCCGTCCCAGCAATTCGGCGGCTTCCTTGCGCCGCTTATCCTTTTCCGCCGTTCGCTCCTCCAGCCCCGCGGTGAGCTTCGCGCGTTCCTCCGCGCTTTTTCCGACATCGCGGGCGAGTTCGATGTGAACGAGATCGAACGGGCCGTACTCGCGGTCAATCGTGCGAATCTGCTTGATCGCTTCGCTGAACGCCTTGCGCGTTACCGGACTGTTGATCTGCTGCAGCGACACCGCCGCGCGCGCCGAGTGATCGTATCCGACGCGCGCGCAGGCGTCGGAATAGACGAGCCCTTCGCGCAAACCGGGAATGAGATTGCGGCAGGCAAGGGCGGATATGTGTGCGGCCTTGATGAAGTCCTTGAAGGTTCCTTTTGCCGCTTCGTCGAGCAGATGATCGACAATGCTCGGTTCGAGTCCGATCTGGTTCAGCCCTTCGCGGATCGAACCGAAGTCTTCGCGAAACGACAACACCTCCGCGATGCGGTCGAGCTTTTTGGGTGTCTTCGCGAGCGACTGCCAAGGGGCTTCGCCGAGGGCGTCGCGCAGCGTCTTCGTTCCGTAAGCCGCTCCGCCACTCCGCGCGGCCACATCGAGCTTGCTCTCTTTATCCTTGGGAATGCCGGCGAAGCGCGCATTGGGATCGAGGTCGAGTGTCTTGCGCAGCGAAACGAACGAGATCGTTTTTGTCGTCTCGCCGAAGCCTTTGGAAGCAAGGGCGATTTCTTCCGCCGTCAGTGGACGTTCAGCACGGCCGACCGCGATTCGCAGATGCGCGAGCCGTTGGAGAAAACGGAAAAGCTCGAACGACGGGGCGCGCCGTGCCGTGCGCATCTCGCCCGGCTCGAACGGGCATTTGCCGACAAGCTTTTCGCTGTCCTGCAAGGGGCGCTGAAAGAACGCCGTGGCAATGAAAGCTTGCGCCAGTTCGTTTTTCGCCGACGGATTTTTCAGCCTTGCTTGCACCGAAAAAATCGCCCGCACTTCGTCTTCCAGATCGGACCGCTTGGCCGTGTGCGAATAATCCTTGTCGCGATTCCGCTTGCGATCCGTGAATTTCGGGTCGACGGCCAGCATCTCGCCGAACGAGCGGTATTTCGCGAGACCTTCGCGCGTCTCCTCCATCGCTTTTTTCATTTTTGAAGTTTCGTCGGCAGCGTTGGCGTTCGCTTTTCGAATTCGATTTGAATCCACGATGGCGCGCGATGTGGCCGAGAACGACGGCGAGTTCGTCGTCGCTCAGGTCGCGCTCATGCGCTGCGGCTCGTAACGTCCATGGAGTAACCGGCGGGTGGGTTCCCTTGGGGGAGATGCGCCGCAATGCCTCATGCAGTGCGTTTGGTGCGGCATCCGGCAGCAGGCCGTGCTGGTAAAGAAGCTTGCGCACTGCATTCATGCGCTGGCGACGCCGCCGGATCACCCGGCGCTGGCCGCGCGCTGCGCGCCGCTGCGCGCTTTTCGGCTCTCCGGTCTTGTCGACAAGCGGCGCATCGAACATGCGCACACCCGCGGCGACGATGTTACCGGCGGACTCCGAAGTCTCGATTACACCCCATCCGCAAGACGCAATTCCCAGATCGACGCCCAGAATACGCAGTAGTTCAGTCATTCCCCCCAACGCCCCGACATTTCAGTTCACAGCCGCGACAGAATTATTGACGTTTCCGCCGGGGGCGGCAATAGTGAACCTGCTACGGGGAAATCGTAGTAGGAAAGCCACGGCAAAGTGGTTTACCACTGAAGGATGCCGGAATTGACCGGCCTTGGACCCTCCGCTGGAAACGGCGGGGGGGATTCCTTTTTAAGGGGCGCTCGCCCTACGCCGTCTGCGGATGCCGCCCCCTACGCATACTCCGCCGAAATGTCCCGCCCCGTGTAGTCCGGCATGTAGGCGGCCGACCAGAGGCTGACGATGGCGCAGAGCGCAATGTAGACCGCGATCGCATAGCCGTTGTGGTAGTGCGCAAACAGCGCGGTCGCGATCAGCGGCGCCGGCCCGCCCGCGATGATCGAAGCGAGCTGGTAGCCGAGCGAGGCGCCGCTATATCTGAGCCGCGGCGTAAAGGCTTCCGCGATCAGCGCGGCCTGCGGGCCGTATTGCATGTCGTGCGGGATGAGCGAAAGCACGATCGCGATGAACACGAGCGCGGGCGTGGCGGTGTCGAGCAGCCCGAAATAGATGAAGCCGAACACGCCGGTCACCGCAGCGCCGATGAGATACATCCTGCGCCGGCCGATCCTGTCGGAGATGTGCCCCGAGAGCGGGATCGTGACGAACGAGACGACCGAGGCGGCGAGCACCGAAGCGAGCACGAAATCGCGCGACATTTTCAGCGTGCCGGTCGCATACGCAAAGACGAAGGCGGTGAAGATGTAGAATGGCGCCTGCTCGGCCATGCGCAGGAGCGCCGAGAGCACGATCTCCTTCGGCTGCCGCTTGATCACTTCCACGAGCGGCGCCCGCTCGATCCTGTTCGTCCGGACGAGTTGCTGGAACACCGGCGTCTCCAGAATGCCGAGCCGGATCCACAGGCCGATGCCGACCAGGATGATCGACAGCGCAAAAGGCACGCGCCAGCCCCAGGTCTCAAACTGGTCGCCCGACCAGGTGCTGAAGAAAAGGATCGCGAGATTCGCGAGGAAGAGTCCGGCCGGCACGCCGAATTGCGGCCAGGAGGCGACAAGCCCGCGGTGGCCGTGGCGGCGCGCCCATTCCATCGACAAGAGCACCGAGCCGCCCCATTCGCCGCCGACGCCGATCCCTTGCAGCATGCGCAGGATCGTGAGGATCACCGCGCCCCAGACGCCGATCGTCTCGTAAGTCGG
>JAJPHK010000054.1 GCA_021325315.1 Alphaproteobacteria bacterium | reverse complement strand
GCGTCCGCGGCCGAGCCCGTCATCGGCCAGCATTCGGACGATCGCCGGAACGTCCTCACGCGTCGCTTTACGCAGAATCATTTTCAACGCATCAACGCCGGAATGTTTTTATAAAGCTCCAGCGCCTCGGGATTGGCGAGAGCTTCGGTATTCTTCACCGGCCGGCCGTGGACGACATCGCGCACGGCGATCTCGGTGATCTTGCCGGAGCGCGTTCGCGGAATGTCCGCGATCGGAACGATGCGCGCGGGGACGTGGCGCGGGCTCGCGCCGGTGCGGATTTGCTTCTTGATGCGGTCCATCATCGCGTCGTCGAACTTAGCGCCTTCTCGCATCTTCACGAACAGAACGATGCGCACGTCATTGTCCCACTCCTGGCCGATCGCGAGGCATTCGACGATTTCGGGAATTTGCTCCACTTGCGCATAAATCTCGGCGGTGCCGATCCGCACGCCGCCGGGGTTGAGCGTCGCGTCCGAGCGGCCGTGAATGATCATGCCGCCGTGCTCCGTCCATTCGGCGAAGTCGCCGTGGCACCACACGCCGGGGAATCGCTCGAAATAGGCGGAACGATATTTTTTCCCGTCCAGGTCGTTCCAGAACCGCACCGGCATCGACGGAAAAGCCTTGGTGCAAACCAGCTCGCCGCGCTCGCCTTTCACGGGCTTGCCGTCTTCCGACCAGACGTCGACGGCCATGCCGAGGCCCGGCGCCTGGATTTCGCCCTTCCACACCGGCGACGTCGGCTCCCCCAGCACGAAGCAGGCGCCTAAATCGGTGCCGCCCGAGATCGAGGCGAGATGCACGCCGCTTTTGATCGCTTCGTTGACGAAATCGAAGCTTTCCGGCGCGAGTGGCGAGCCCGTGGACGTAATCAGCCGCACGGAGGAAAGATCGTATTTATCCTTCGGAACGAGGCTCGATTTCTTCACCGCGTCGATATATTTCGCCGATGTGCCGAAGAGATTGATCCTCTCCTCCTCGACGTAGCGGAAGAGCACCCCTTCGTCGGGCGCGAAGGGGGAGCCGTCATAGAGACAAAGCGTGGCTTCGCTCGCGAGCGCCGAAACCAGCCAGTTCCACATCATCCAGCCGAGCGTGCTGAAATAGAAAACCCGCTCGCCCGGGCGGATGTCGCAATGCAGCCTGTGCTCTTTCAGATGCTGCAAGAGCATTCCGCCTGCGCCGTGCACGATGCATTTCGGAACGCCCGTGGTGCCGGAGGAGTACAGAATGTAGAGGGGGTGATCGAAGGGAAGCCGCTCGAAAGCGAGCGCCTTCGGCGAAAACGGCTTCAAAAATTCGTCCAGCGTGACGCCCCGCGGGATCGATCCCGCCGCGGCGGCGGCTTCATCGAGATAAGATACGACAACGACTTTCTCGACCGTCGGCAAATGGCCCGCGATCGCCTTCACTTTTTCCGCAATCTGAATGCGCTTGCCGTTGTACCAGTAGCCGTCGCAGGCAAAAAACAGCTTCGGCTCGATCTGGCCGAAGCGGTCAACCACGCCGCGCTCGCCGAAATCCGGCGAGCAGGAAGAAAAAATCGCGCCGATCGAAGAAACCGCAAGCAGAAGCGCGACCGATTCCGGCAGGTTCGGCAGCATCGCCGCGACGCGGTCGTCTTTCTTGACTCCAGCGGCTATGAGCGCCTGTTGCAGGCGCGACACGAGCTCGTCGAGCTCCGCGTAGGAAAAGCGGCGAAGCGCCTTGTCCTCGCCGCGAAACAGAATCGCGGTGCCGCTGTCGTGCCGGCGCAAGAGATTCTCGGCGTAGTTGAGTTTCGCGTCCGGGAAAAATTTCGCGCCCGGCATTTTGTCGCCGTCGGCGAGATGCCGGGCACCTTTCTCGCCGATCACCCCGCAGAAATCCCAGAGGAGATCCCAGAATGCCGCGCGGTTTTCGACCGACCAGGCATGCAAATCGCGATAATTTTTCAGCGCGACCGAATGCCGCTCGTTTGCGGCAGCGCGGAATGCGGTCATCTGCGAAGCCGCGACCCGCGCTTCCGACGGTTTCCACAACGGTTTTTCAGCCTTCACGACGCGTCTCTCTCCCTTAAATCGTTCTAATTCATAGCATTTGGCAAAATTTCTGCAGCGCCGGACCGCGACAAGTGCCTCCGCCTATGTTAATGATCAACTCCCATTTCAGACAAGAAACGAGCCGTGAACGTTATCCGAATCAAACGGATCACCGCTGCCGCGCTATTCGTGACGCTGGGGGTTTTTTGCGTCCTTGCCGCATTGCCCTACACCGTGCCACGGCACGAGATCCGGGAAGCGGTAGCGCGCGCACTTGCGGCCGCGACCGGCGTCACCCCGGACATCGGCGGGGCGCATTTATCGTTTTTTCCGCGCCCTGCTGCGCGTTTCGATGACATCCGCTTCGGCGACAGCGGCAAGGATGACCTTTCGGCAGGCTCGCTTCGGGCGACCATCAGACTTCTGCCACTGCTTTTCGGGCGGGCCGAAGTGGCGAATCTCATTTTTGAACGGGCCCACCTTCATTTTGAAGCCGGCCCTGATGGGGTGCGGCTTCTAGGCCTGCCGCTCCGCCCGCACTCCACCGCGGGCGAAATGACGAGTCCTCCGGAAATCCGGATTGCGGATAGCGCCGTCGATATTCGCTCGTCGGACGGGGAACGAACCGAAAGGTTGTCCGGGGTGAACGCGTCGCTCGCCTGGTCCGGCGCGAGCCTCTCCACGCACGCTTCGTTCCAATGGCGGGGCATGCCGAGCACCTTGAGCATTCAGATCGCTGACGCCGGCGCGCTCGGTGAAAATGCGAAAAGCGCCGTGCGCTTGCGGTTCGAGGCCGAAGCCCTGCGCGCCGCGTTTGACGGGGAATTCGCCTTCCGCAAGGGCCTGCAGGCCGACGGCGCACTGTCTTTGGAGTCGCGTTCGCTGCGCAATATGCTTGCCGCCTTCGGCATTGAAGTCCCGACGCGGGGCGGCTTCGGCGCCTTCGCGTTAAAATCGCGTGCGCAAATCACGCCAGCCGCGCTAACCGCGTCGAAGCTCTCGATCGAGCTGGACGGCAATCGTGCCGACGGCACGCTCTCGCTCGCGATCGACTCGAAACGGCCGGTGCTACAGGGAACGCTTGCTGCGGACACCGCCGACTTCACCTCCTATATGAACGGATTTTCGCTGGTCAGCGCCGACAAGCGCGACTGGAGCAAGGAGGCGCTCGACATCAAGCCGCTCTCGGGCTTCGACCTCGATCTTCGCCTCTCGGCGGGAAAAGTCATTTTCGGCAAAGCCGAGGCTTTCAAGGTCGCGCTCGCGGCTTCGGTGAAGGAAGGCCGCTTCACGCTTTCCGCCGGCGAAGGACAGATGTTCGGCGGGATTCTGAGCGGAACGGCGGCGATCGGCCCCGCGCCCGAGGGAACGAATGTACGCATCAACGCGAGCATCAAAAATTTCAACAGCGCGCAGGGTATCGGCGCATTGACCGGCAACCGGAATCTCGAAGGCACCGGGTCCTTCACGCTTGCGCTTTCCGGATCGGGGGCGAGCGTAAACGCGATCACACACGATCTGAAAGGCGATGCCGAGCTTTCGGTGCTCGACGGCGCGTTGCAAGGAGTCAACGTCGAAGGCGCGCTCCGCACGCTTGCCAAAAAGCCGCTCGCGGCGGTCTCCGACCTCCGCGGTGGGCGCACGCCGTTCGACCGCTTTATCGCGAAGCTCGCGATCAACGACGGCAACGCCGCCTTCGAACGGGCACAGATCGAAAGCGGCAGCGTCACTGTGACGCTGCACGGCCGCGCGTCGATCCCCGAGCGCGATCTCAACCTGCGCGGCGTTGCGAGCCTGGTGTCGCCGCCCGATGCGAACAATGTTTCGCTGCCATTCCTGGTGCGCGGAAGCTGGGATAGCCCGCGGGTTTCGCCGGACGGGCCCGCTATGCTGCGGCACTCCAGCCTGCCGGGCAAAATGCAGGCGGCGCTGCCCTAGCGCCCGCGGATCGGGTCGCTCGAGAGCCGAGCGTAAAGCAGGTGATCCTGCCATTTGCCGGCGATGCAGAGATATTTTCGCGCATAGCCCTCGCGTTGAAAGCCTGATTTTTCCAGCAAGCGCACGGAGGCCGTGTTTTCGGGGATGCAGGCGGCTTCAATGCGTTTCAGGCCGAGCGCTCCGTGGGAAAAGGGAATCATGGCGGCGACGGCCGCGCTCATATAGCCCTGCCCGGCATAACGCGCGCCCATCCAGTAGCCGAGATTTGCGGATTGCGCGACGCCGCGGCGGACATTGCTCAAGGTCGCGCCGCCCAGGAGGCGCTTGTCGCCGGTGCGGAAGATCAAAAACGGATAGCTGAGATCGTCGCGGATTTCGGCGGCGTAACGGCGGAGGCGGTTGCGAAAAGCGCTCCGCGTCAAATCGTCAGCGGGCCACTCCGGTTCCCAAGGCTCGAGGAAAGCGCGGCTGCGCTCCCTGAGGTCGGCCCACTCTTCGTAATCGCTCATCAGAGGCGCGCGCAGGTAAACACCCGCCCCTTCGATCAAAGGCTGCGGTTCGGACCAGGGAGCCGACCGAAAGAGCGCCATCGCACCTCAATCGAGTTAGGCCGCTTTCTGCGTGAGATTTTCCGCGATGCGCGCGGCGGATTCAATACCTGCTTTTGGGCCCAATCCCGCGAAAGTGGGCCGGCTCGACGAGAGCAGCGTACGGGCGGCCGCGCGCATATCCTCGACGGTTACCGCGTCAACCCGCCGCACAATTTCGTCGATGGGAACAATTCGGCCATAAAACAGAAGCTGGCGCGCGAGCTGGTCGGCGCGCGCGCCGGAGCTTTCAAGCGCCATCAGGAGGCCGACCTTCATCATCGCCTTCGCGCGGGCGATTTCGGCCTCGGTCGTTTTTTCCGCGGCCTCGAACAATTGCTCGCCGATCACGGTCATGAGCTCCGTGCAGTCGCGCGGATCGGTGCCGGCATAGACCGAGAACATGCCGGTGTCCGCATAGGCCGAGTGAAAGGCATAGACCGAATAACAAAGCCCGCGCTTCTCGCGCACTTCCTGGAAGAGGCGGGAGGACGAACCGCCGCCGAGAACATTCGCAAAAACCTGCACCGCGTAATAGTCCGGTGCGTGCAGCGAGCGTCCCTCGTAGCCGAGCACGATATGGGTCTGTTCCAGATCGCGTGCGTAGATTTCAGCGCCGCCGGCATAGCGCGCGGGCGCCGCCACCGGCGCGGAGGATGCGGGAATCGCCGCGAGCTGCTTCGCCATTTGATCTACGACTTGCCGATGCTCGATCGCGCCTGCGGCGCTCACCACCATCTGCGGCGCGCGATAGTGATGGTGCATGTAGTCGCGCAGGCTCGCGGGCGATTGCGATTTCACCGATTGCGGCGTGCCGAGAATGGGCCGGCCGATCGGCTGATCGGGAAAGGCACGCTTCTGGAACAGCTCGTAAATATAGTCTTCGGGCGTGTCGTTGGCCGCGCCGATTTCCTGCAGGATCACGCTCTTTTCGCGCGCGAGCTCCTCCTCGACGAACGTGGGCTCGGTCAGAATGTCGGCAAGAACATCGAGCGCAAGCGGTACGTCTTCGCCGAGCACGCGGGCGTAATAGCCGGTACTCTCGAGGCCGGTGGACGCGTTCAGGTCACCGCCGACATTCTCGATTTCTTCGGCGATCGCGAGCGCGCTTCTCCGCTTGGTGCCTTTGAACGCCATGTGTTCGAGTAGATGCGATATGCCGTTTTCGCGCAGCTCCTCGTAGCGCGTGCCGGCACCGACCCAGATCCCGAGCGAGGCCGTGCGAAGCTGCGGCATCGCTTCCGTAACGATAGTGAGGCCGCTGTCGAGCTTCGTGATTTGCGTGGCCGGACTCATGCGGAAGCTCCTTCACGAACGCGGGAATGCTCGGAGACGTAGCGGGCGACCGTCTTGAGATCGGCGGGCAGAACGTCAAAACGCTCCTTGCGTTTCGTAAGATCGGAAAGCCGCGGCGGAAGCGCGGGGCGAATGCCGCTCGCCTTTTCAACGGCATCGGGAAATTTTGCCGGGTGCGCGGTACCGAGCGAGACGTAAGGCGCTTTCACCTTGAGCTTGCGCGCGACCGCGATGCCAACCGCGCTATGCGGATCGAGCAGATACCCGCTCTCCTGATAAACCGCGCGGATAGTGGCGAGTGTTTCGGCTTCATCGGCGCGGCCGGCGTCGAAAATCTCGCGAATCGCGGCAAGCGGCTTTTCGGCAATCGAAAAGCCGCCGGACGGGAGCTCGTCCATGATCTTGCGGACCGCGCCCGCGTCGCGGCCATAGGCGTCGAACAGAAGCCGTTCGAAATTCGACGAGATTTGAATGTCCATGGCGGGCGATTCGGTTGCGATGACGGGACGCAGCTCGTAGCGTCCGGAAGTCAGCGTGCGCGCGAGAATGTCGTTTACATTGGTCGCGATCACGAGGCGTTCAACGGGCAACCCCATTTGCTTCGCGACATAGCCCGCGAAGATGTCGCCGAAATTTCCGGTCGGCACGACAAACGAAAGCTTTTTGTCGGGCGCCCCGAGGGAAACCGCCGCGGTGAAGTAATAGACGATCTGGGCGACGATGCGCGCGAAATTGATCGAGTTCACGCCGGAAAGCTTCAATCGATCGCGGAAAGCGTGGTCGTTGAAGAGGCCTTTCACGATCGCCTGGCAATCGTCGAAGGTGCCGTCGATCGCAAGCGCATGAATGTTGCTTTCGGTTGCGGTTGTCATCATCAACCGCTGCACGTCGGAAACGCGCCCCTGCGGAAACAGCATCACAAGGTCGGCGCGCTCGCGCCCCCGGAACGCCTCGACTGCGGCACCGCCGGTATCGCCCGAGGTCGCGCCGACGATAGTGACACGCTGATTGCGCACGGAAAGCGCATGATCCATGAGCCGCGCGAGCAACTGCATCGCCACATCCTTGAAGGCGAGCGTCGGCCCGTGGAAAAGCTCCAGCAGATACTCACCGGACTTCAGCTCGTGAAGCGGCGCGACCGCGGGCAAATCGAAGGTCGTGTAAGCCTCGCCGATCATGCGCTTCAAATCGGCGCCGGAAATGCTTCCGCCGACAAACGGCTTGATCACTTCGAACGCGGTCTCGGCGTAAGACTTTCCCTTGAAACCCTTGATTGCATCGCTTGAAAGCTGTGGCCAGGATTCGGGCACATAGAGGCCGCCGTCGCGGGCGAGCGCCGCGAGCAAAACGTCGATGAAGGAGGCGGAAGGCGCATCGCCGCGGGTTGAAATATATTTCATTGGTTTCCTGGCCGGGCCGGGAAACTAGGCGCGCCCGGCAGGCGATTCAAGCGCGCCGCTCAAGCGTTCTCGCGCTTCCATTCTTTCCATCCAAAGGCTGCGAAAACGGCGGCCAGCGCGAAAGCAAGCCCAAACCACGTGACGGCGTATTGCAGGTGGTTATTCAGGAACGAGACGCGGGTCTCGCCCGCTTGCGGCAGGCCGTTCGGGCCGCTCGTCTCGGCGTCGATGAAGAAGGGCGCGACGCGGGAAAGCCCATAGGCCTTCGCGATCGCCGCCGGATCGCGCTCCTGCCAGATGCCGCGCGCGGGATCGTCGGCGGGCGTAAACCAGTGGCGGCCCTCCGGTATGCGAAGAAGACCGGTGACGGTGACCTGCTCGCCCTCCGGTCCCGCCCTGGTGGGAAGGTCCATGCGATCCATCGGCACGAAGCCGCGGTTGACGATGACCATGGAGCCATTCGCAAGCTCGAGCGGCGTCATCACCCAATAGCCGGGACCCGAGAATTTTCCTTTCGCGTCGGAGAGCAGTGCGTAGGCGAACGACTCTCGGCCGTAGCGGTATTTGCCGGTGACTTTCACGCGGCGATATTCATCGGTTTCCGCATTGACCTTCGGCCAGTCCTTCTCGTCGCGGAGAGGCGCGGCTTCCGTGGCGCTGTGGCGGCTTTCCGCACGGGCGATCAGTTCTTCCTTCCACGCAAGCCGCTGCAATTGCCAGAAGCCGAGCCCGCACAAAATGGCAAAGGCAACGAGGGCGAAGACGCCGGGCCACAAGAGCCGCTGCCAGAGCGGCTTGCGGGCGGCTTTCGTCGCCCGGCTGCGAGCGGATTGCTTCGGACGATTCACCGCTGATCCCGGTCGAGCTTTCCCTGCGCCGCCTTATGATGAAATTGCAGCGCGACCAAGATCCCCTTCAGCGGCCGCAAGAGACCGAGCGTGGAGGCAAGCACCAGCGGAATCCACAATACCGCGTGCACCCAATAAGGCGGCCGGAAGACGAATTCGACGACGACGGCGAGGCCTACGACAAGGAAACCCGCGATCAAGATCACGAACACCGCAGGCCCGTCGCCCGGATCGGCGGAACGGTAGTCGAACCCGCAAACGCTGCAGCGCTTCGCAAGATCGAGAAAGCCGGAGAACAACTTCCCCTGCCCGCAACTCGGACAGCGGCCGCGTATGCCGGCAAGATAGGGAGAGACCGGCGGAAAATCCGTGTGCCGGGTAGATGGCTTTTTCAGCCGCCGTGCTCCACTGCGACGCCCGCTCCCCACACGTAGATGAAGGTGAAGAGGAACAGCCAGACGACGTCGACGAAGTGCCAGTACCAGGCGGCCGCCTCGAAGCCGAAGTGATGCGTGGGCGTGAAGTGGCCGCGCATCGCGCGAAGCAGGCAGACGATGAGGAAGATCGTGCCGATGATGACATGCGCGCCATGGAAGCCCGTCGCCATGAAGAAGGTCGAGCCGTAGATGCCGCCGGTGAAGGTAAACGGCGCATGCGCATATTCATAAGCCTGCACGCAGGTGAAGGCGATACCGAGCAGGATGGTGAGCGCGAGCCCCTGCACCAGGCCCTTGCGGTCGTTTTCGATCAGCGCGTGGTGCGCCCAGGTCACGGTCGTGCCGGAGGTGAGCAGGATCAGCGTATTCAAAAGCGGGAAATGCCACGGATCGAGCGTCGTGATGTTCTTCGGCGGCCAAACGCCGCCGATCGCTTCGACGCGGAGATATTCGTGCGCATCGCCCGGAAACAGCGCGACGTCGAAATAGGCCCAGAACCACGCGACGAAGAACATCACCTCGGAGGCGATGAACATGATCATGCCATAGCGGAGGTGGAGCTGAACGACGCGGGTGTGATCGCCCTTGTACTGCGCTTCGTTGATGACGTCGCGCCACCAGGCGAACATCACGTAAACGATGCCGAGCGCGCCAACCGGCATGATCCAGGGCGTGCCGCCGTGAAACCAGTAGACGGCGCCGAGCGTGAGGATGACGGCGGAAATGCCGGTGACGACCGGCCACGGCGACGGGTCGACGAGATGATAATCGTGCTGTTTTACGTGAACGTCGGCCATCGTTCTTCTCCGTAGTCCCCTCTTGCAACCGCTCTAACAGCACGGCTTTTGCCGTGCCGCAAGCGCGATTTAGCGCAGTTTGTTGCCCTCCACCGCCGAGACCGAATTCGCCGGCTTCCTGGCGGGGAAGAATGTGTAGGAAAGCGTGATCGTGTCGAGCGAACGGAATTGCGGGTCCTTGTCGATCGCGGGATCGACGAAGAAAACGACCGGCATGTCCATCTTCTCGCCCGGCCCGAGCTTCTGATTCGTGAAGCAGAAGCATTGCAGCTTGTTGAAATAGCCCGCCGCCTCAGGCGGAGAGACATTGTAGGAGGCGATCCCTTCGGTCTCTGTCCGGCTGAAAGACTTCGCGGTGTAATGGAAAAGCGTCGTCTGGCCGATATTGATGGTGACCGAGGACTGGTCGGGACCGAAGGTCCACGGCAGACCGCCCGCGACATTGCCGTCGAAGCGTACCGTGATCTTGCGGGAAATCGGCGCTGACGGTGCCTCCTCCGCGACGAGGGGCGTCCCGCCGAATCCGGTGGTGCGGCAGAACCAGTTGTAGAGCGGGACGGCCGCGTAGGCCGCGCCGACCATTGCGACGGCGAAAACCGCACAAGAGAGCGCTACCGCCTGATGCCGGTTCAGGAGATACGTGCGCGGAGCAAGCGGAGGAATGACTTTGCCGCTTGTCCGGGTTTTCGCTCCGGTTTTCTTCTTCGCTTTCTTCATAGCGGACGATTCAATACTCCCGGCCCGAGCTTCACGATCGTGACCAGGTAAAACAGGATCGCAAAGCCCGCGAGCACAAGGGCGAGCGCGATCGAACGCGTGCGGCGAATGCGCTGCTGCTCCTCAGTGAGCACGATTCCGCGCTTTTGCTTTGTCGATGCCATTACCAGCCCATCCCTTCGACGAGAAGAACGGCAAACAACAAGAAAAGATAAAGAACGGAGAACGCGAACAGGCGCCTTGCCGCCATTTCGGCGGCGGCCCCGCGTGTCTTCCGCCAAACGTCGAGCGCGAGCGCGAAGAAAATCGCGCCAAGAACGGCGGATACAGCGCCGTAGAAAATCCCCGCGAAGCCGAGAAGCGCCGGCAGGACGCCGACCGCCGCCATGATCGCGGCATAGATCACGATCTGCTTTCGCGTCTCCTGGTCGCCGGCGACATTCGGAAGCATCGGAACGCCCACACGCGCGTAGTCGTCCTTGCGCAAAAGCGCGAGCGCCCAGAAATGCGGCGGCGTCCAGAAGAAAATCATCAGGAAAAGGATTATGCTTTCAAGGCCGATCGAGCCCGTCGCGGCAGCCCAGCCGATCATCGGCGGAAACGCGCCAGCCGCGCCCCCGATCACGATATTCTGGGCGGTCCAGCGCTTCAGCCACATCGTGTAGATGACGGCGTAGAAGAAGATCGTAAACGCAAGAAGCCCCGCCGCCAGGAACCCGGCGAACAGGCCCAGCATCACGACCGAAGCGACCGAAAGTGTGAGACCCACCGCGAGCGCCTCCCCCGCCGGTACGCGGCCCGCCGGGATCGGACGAGCACAGGTGCGCCCCATGCGCGCGTCGATATCGGCGTCCCACCACATGTTGAGCGCGCCCGACGCACCGGCGCCGATAGCGATGCAGAGAAGCGCCGTGAAGCCGAGGAACGGATGCAGGTCGCCATGCGCGCGAAGTAATCCGACAAGCGCCGTGAACACGACGAGCGACATCACGCGCGGCTTTAGAAGCGCGAAATAATCCGCAACATCCGAAAAGCCCGGCAGCACTTCGGCCGAGCGTGAGGCGCCGGCCTGGTTCATCTTACTTGATCCGCGGCAGCGTCTCGAAGGTGTGGAACGGCGGCGGCGACGAGACCGTCCACTCGAGGGTGGTGGCGCCTACGCCCCACGGATTGTCCGCGGCTCTCCGCTTCCTCATGAAGGCTTCCGCGATCGTATAGAGGAACACGAACATGCCGACGGTAGAAATCGCGGCGCCGATGGACGAAACCATGTTCCAGCCCGCGAAGGCGTCGGGATAATCGACAATGCGGCGCGGCATGCCGGAGAGCCCGAGGAAGTGCTGCGGGAAGAAAACGAGGTTCACTCCGATGAAGGTGAGCCAGAAATGCAGCTTTCCGAGAAATTCGGAATAGCTGTAACCGGTCATCTTCGGGAACCAGTAGTACCAGGCGCAGAAGATGCCGAAGGTGGCGCCGAGCGACATCGTGTAGTGGAAGTGCGCGATCACATAATAGGTATCGTGCAGCGAGCGATCGACACCGGCGTTCGAAATCACGACCCCGGTGACGCCGCCGATGGTGAACAGGAAGATGAATCCGATCGCCCACAACATCGGCGTGCGGAATTCGATCGAACCGCCCCACATCGTGGCGATCCAGGAGAATACCTTGATGCCCGTCGGCACCGCGATCACCATGGTCGCAACCATGAAATAGGCCTGCGCCGGGAAGCTCATGCCGACCGTGTACATGTGGTGCGCCCAGACGACGAAGCCGATCGCGTCGATCGCGACCATGGCGTAGGCCATTCCGAGATAGCCGAAGACCGGCTTCTTCGAGAAGGTCGAGATCACCTGGCTGATCACGCCGAAGGCGGGCAGCACGAGGATGTACACCTCGGGATGACCGAAGAACCAGAACAGGTGCTGAAAGAGAAGCGGATCGCCGCCGCCCTGTGGATCGAAGAAAGTCGTTCCGAAGTTACGGTCGGTGAGCAGCATCGTGATCGCGCCCGCGAGAACGGGCAGCGCCAGAAGAAGCAGGAACGCGGTCACCAGAATCGACCACACGAATAGCGGCATCTTGTGCAGCGTCATGCCGGGCGCGCGCATGTTCAGAATCGTAGTGATGAAATTGATCGCGCCGAGAATGGACGAGGCGCCCGCCAAATGCAGCGCGAAGATCACGCAGTCCATCGCCGGCCCCGGTTGTCCGGCTTTTGACGACAGCGGCGGGTAGATCGTCCACCCGCCTGCGAACCCCGTGCCTTCCGCGTCGCCCGGAACGAACATCGAAACGACGAGGAGGATGAGCGCCGCAACCAGGAACCAGTACGAGACGTTGTTCATGCGCGGGAACGCCATGTCCGGCGCGCCGATCATCAGCGGCACGAACCAGTTGCCGAAACCGCCGATCAAGGCCGGCATGATCATGAAGAAGATCATGATGACGCCATGGGCCGTCGCGACGGCATTGAAGGCGTGGGCGCTGTGGAAGAACTGCACGCCCGGCTCGGCAAGCTCGGCGCGCATCGCGGCGGAAAACAACCCGCCGAGCACGCCCGCGAAGATCGCTTCGATCAGATACAGCGTGCCGATATCCTTGTGGTTGGTGGAAAAGAGCCACCGCCGAATTCCCGTCGGATTGTGATGTTCGGCATGAGCTGCTGCATTAGCCATGATCTTCTACCTCTGTCTCGAATTTATTGCCGCGCCGGTTCGGCGGCGGACGCTACGTTGTTGGGCGCGAGGCCCGGCACGGCCGAATACTTCTTCTTCGCCTGTTCAACCCAGTTCGCGAATTCTTGTTCGCTCACGACCCGGACGGCGATCGGCATATAGGCGTGATTCTTGCCGCAAAGCTGCGAGCACTGGCCGTAATACATGCCTTCATGCTCGGCCTTAAGCCAGGTCTCGTTCAGACGGCCGGGAACCGCATCGATCTTGATGCCGAAGGACGGCACAGACCACGAGTGGATGATCCCCTCGCCCGTCACCTGCACGCGGACAACCTTGTTCACCGGCACGACAAGCGGGTTATCGACGGCCAGCAAGCGCGGCTGGTCAGGCTTGCGCTCGTTATCCTGCAGCATGACGGAATCGTAGCTGAAGCCGCCATTGTCCGGGTAGGCATAGGTCCACGTCCATTGCGCGGTGCCGGTTGCCTTCACCGTGAGATCGCTCTTCGGGATGGTGAGCTGATCGTACAGGAGCCGGAAAGACGGAATGGCGATGCCGACCAGGATGAGCACGGGGATTACGGTCCAGACGATTTCGAGCGGCGTGTTGTGCGTGACCCTCGATGGCCTCGGATTGCGCTTCGCATTGAAGGCATACATGCAGTAGCCAAGCAGCACCGTGACCAGAAGCGTGATGAGGGTGATGATAATCAAAAGCCAGCCATGGAAGGTTTCGATGAACTCCATGATCGGCGTCGCGGGCGGCTGGAAATAGATCTCCCATGGCGAAGGCTGGCCTCGCTGTGCAGCGGCCGCCGGAAGGAGTCCCGCGAGCGTGAAAAAAGCGGTCAAAGCCGTCTGATGAATTCTGTTCAACATTGGTCGCATTTCCGGTTCTTCTCTTTCGCCTCCGAGACCGCGCCCGGCCGCAATGCAACATACTATTGGGGACTTCCCTCCGGAACTCAACGAATGGTCAGCGCAAGGCCGCGCAAAATCGTTGTTTTTCCGGATGCTCCCCAAGATCGCGGATGGGCCGCGAATGCCGCGGCTTCGCGACCATCAAACATAATTCCACGGCCCTTTCAACGCCATAAGGCGAAAGCTGCAGGGCAAAAATTCCGCTCAGAACAGGCGATTTTTCGGATAATTCACCGCTCGCGCGCGCCGTATTCTTGACATGGACAGGCGGCGTTGTACCTCGGGCTACTTCCCGTCATACGGAAAGGGCGAAAACGATTCGCAGCGGCCGAAAGGAATGACAGCCTGGCTCCGTTCATGATGCATTTTTCCCGATTGGCAATTCTCGTTTCGGTCCTCTTCCTGGCCTTCTCATTTCCTGCGCGCGCGCAAGGTGTCGTGAAATCCGTTCACGGTGACTGGCAAATTCGTTGCGATACGCCGCCCGGCGCGAAAAACGAGCAATGCGCACTCATTCAAAGCGTTACCGCCGACGACCGCCCCAATGTCGGGCTCACCATCATTATTCTGAAGACCGCCGACCAGAAAGGCCGCCTGATGCGAGTGCTGGCGCCGCTCGGCGTCTTGTTGCCGAAAGGGCTCGGGCTCAAGGTCGACGGCACGGATATCGGCCGGGTCGGTTTCGTGCGGTGTCTCCCGAACGGCTGCGTCGCCGACGTCGAGATGGACGAAAAACTCGCAGGCCAGCTCAAGGGCGGCAAGGACGCCGTCTTCATTATCTTCCAGACACCGGAAGAAGGAATCGGCATTCCGGTGAGCCTGAACGGCTTCGCGCAGGGCTACGATAAACTGCCGTAAGCCCACGCGGTTCGCCCGATAAATCAGCACGGAAAATTCCGATTCCGTGATAAAGCCGCGCAAGAAAATCAGTTAGGTCCGCCGAAATGCAGCATGGCGCCGAATACGGCCTTCTCCTCCCACTTCTTGTTTTGCTCTGTGCGACGGTCGCGGCAGCACCGCTTGCGCGCCGGTTCGGGCTTTCGGCGGTGGTGGGCTATCTCGCCGCCGGTGTTGTGATCGGCCCGTTCGGCTTCGGATTTTTTCGCGACCCCCAGACGATCCTGAGCATTGCCGAACTTGGCGTGGTGATGCTGCTCTTCCTGATCGGCCTCGAATTAAAACTGAGCCGGCTGAAGGCGATGCGGCGGGCGATCTTCATCGGCGGCGCATTGCAGTTATCGATCACGACACTCGTCCTGTGGCCGCTTGCGATCTACGCGCTCGGCCTCGGCTTCGCAGGCGCGCTCGTTGCGAGTATCGCGCTCGCGATGTCGGCGACCTCGATCGCGCTGCAAATCCTGGACGAGCGCGGCGACCTGCAGACGCCCTACGGTCAGCGCGCCTTCGCGATCCTTTTGTTCCAGGACATCACGGTGGTGCCGATACTCGCGCTGATCCCGCTGCTCTCGCCCTGGCAGGTGAACGACGGCGGCGGTTTCTGGGGCGGCGTCGAGAAGGCCGCGATGGTCACGGCCACGATCGCGATCGTTTTTCTCGCCGGGCGCTATCTGATTAATCCCTTTTTCCAGATCCTCGCCCGCGCCAATGCGCGCGAGGTGATGACGGCGGCGGCGCTTCTTGTCGTGATCGGTACGGGACTCGCCGTGCAGCAAGCGGGCATGTCGATGGGCCTCGGCGCGTTTCTCGCAGGCCTCGTGCTCGCCGAGTCGAGCTACCGGCACGAGCTGGAAGCCGATATCGAGCCGTTCCGCGGCCTGCTGCTTGCGATCTTTTTCATGGGCGTCGGCATGTCGATCGACGTCGCCGTCGTGCAAGACAACATGCTGATCCTGTTCGCCGGCGCTGTCATCGTGACATTGCTCAAGGCCGGCATCATTTGGCTGATCTCGCAGATTAAAAGAGAGCTACGCGCCGACGCGTGGCGTGTCGGCGCCGTGCTCACCCCCGCGGGCGAATTCGCGTTCGTGCTGATCCCGCTCGGGCTTTCGATCGTGGTGCTCACGACGAAACAGGCGAGCCTCGTGGTCGCGCTCGCCGGCCTCACGATGCTGATAGGTCCGCCTTTTGCGACGCTCGTGGAGTGGCTGCGATCGAGAAAACGCGACGGCGAAGAGCCGGAATACGAGATCGAGGGGCTCGAGCAAACGCGCGGCTCGGTGCTGATCATCGGCTTCGGCCGCTTCGGCCAGATCGTCTCGCAATGCCTGCTCGCGCAGGAAGTCGACGTGACCGTGATCGACAACGACGCCGAGATGGTGCAGGCGGTCGCGCGCTTCGGCTTCAAGATTTACTACGGCGACGGGGCGAGGCTCGACGTCTTGCGCGCGGCGCATGCCGATAAGGCGCGCCTGATCGCGGTCTGCACCGACGGCGCGGAGAATACCGAGCGTATCGTCGATGTCATTCAGGCGAACTTCCCGGGCACGAAGCTTTATGTCCGCTCGTTCGACCGCGCGAGCACGCTCGCGCTCTTGTCGAAGAACGTGGACTACGAGATTCGCGAAACCTTCGAATCCGCGATCGAATTCGGCCGTGCGACGCTCGCCGAGCTTGGTGCGAACGACGAAACGATCGACGACATCGTCGACGATGTCCGCACCCGCGACCGCGAACGGCTCGCGCTGCAGCAGGCCGGCGGCATCTATGCGGGCGTCGACAAGATGCACCGCATCAAGCCGAAGCCAGAGCCCTTCACCGGCAAGAAGCGCGAGTCGCAAGCGCTCAATCCGGAGGCGAAGGACGTGATTGAAAAAGAAGAGCGCGAGGAAAAGGCAAAAGCTCAGTCGTGAAGCGCGTCGCCCCCTTTCCAGGGCCGCAGATAAACCGAAAGCGCGATCGGCATCGTCGCGCAGCGCTTCTATGAAGAGCATCCGCCGCGCGCGGAATATGTGCTGACCGAAAAGGGCCGCGAGCTCCGCCCGGTGATCAAAGAGCTGCGCGAGTGGGGCGAGAAGCACGAAATAACCGGCCCGGCGGTGCGAGCTTGCTCGATTTCCTGTAGAGGCGTCAGTACGCCAGCAAATCGAAAATCGGATCGACCGATTTCTTCCAGGGGCCATTATAGAGCTTCAGCAGCGCTTCCGCCTGCGTCTCGTTTCGCTCGACGATTTCCTCGAGCGGATCGAGATAACGCGCCTCGTCCCGGTTCATGAAGTCGAGCTGCATGCGTTGCGTGAGCCCCGCGCGCGCGAGCTTCAACATATTGCGCGCGATGTCCTGCACGCGGCGGCCGCGGATCTTGGCGTTCAGGCCGAATCTCGCCGTGTCCGCGCGCAATTGTTCGCGCTCTTCCGCCGTCCAGTCCTTCACCTCGTCCCACGCTTCATCGAGCGCGGGCTGGCAATACAGAAGCCCCACCCAAAGGGCGGGAAGCGCGCAAATCATTTTCATCGGGCCGTTATCGGCGCCGCGCATTTCGAGATAGCGCTCGAGGCGCACCTCCGGGAAAGCGGTGCTTGCGTGATTGGCCCAGTCGGAGATCGTTGCGCGCTCGCCCGGAAGCTTCGGGTGCTTGCCGTCAAGCAAGTCGCGGAACGAACTTCCGGAAACATCGATGTAAGTCGAGCCGCGCTTCACAAAATACATCGGCACATCGAGCAGATAATCGACATAGCGTTCGAAGCCCATGCCGGGATCGAACGCGAAGGGCAGCGTGCCCGTGCGGTCCGGGTCGGTGTCGCTCCAGATATGCGCGCGGTAGGACAGATAGCCGTTCGGTTTGCCGTCCGTGAAGGGCGAGTTCGCGAACATCGCCGTTGCGATCGGCTGCCAGGCAATTCCGACGCGCAACTTTTTCACCATATCTGTTTCCGACGAGAAATCGAGATTCGCCTGCACCGTGCAGGTGCGGAACATCATGTCGAGACCGAGCTTGCCGACCTTCGGCATATAGGCGGCCATGATTTTGTAGCGGCCCTTCGGCATCGCCGGCGTCTCGGCACGCGTCCAGGCCGGGCTCATGCCGACCGCGGCGAAGCCAATGCCGAGCGGCTGAGAGACTTCGCGCAACTGCGCGAGATGCGCATGCAGCTCTCGCGAAGTCTGGTGCAGGTTTTCGAGCGGCGCGCCGGAGAGCTCGAATTGACCGCCGGGCTCGAGCGAGATCGCGCCGCCGCCGGTCACGTCCGCAAGCCCAATGATGGTCTCGCCTTCCATGATCGGCTCCCAGCCGAGAAGATCGCGCATGCCATAGAGGATCGTGCAAATCCCGCGCGTGCAGTCGTAAGGCACGGGCTTATGGTCGCGCAGCATGAAGGGGAGTTTTTCGTGCTCGGTGCCGACCCGGAATTCGGAGGGCCGCTTGCAGCCGGCTTCGAGCCACGCAACGAGTTCGTTGCGCGACTCGATGGGAGTCATGTCGATCTGATCACGAGCCATACAGCGGTCTGCCGGGGCAGGGTAAAGTTGCGGGACGATATACGAGGCCCCGCGCCCCGGCTACAACGGCCGCCGTCTAAAAATTCATTGCAGGGTTGCTTCCGCGAGCCATGTCTTGACAGCGCCAAAAGCCTTGTTGCGGCTGCCGGTGCGCTGTTCGGCCTCGCGGAAAACGGCGATCTGCATGTCGGCGCTGGTGCCGGTGGACAGAATTTTGCGGACGTTTTCGATTTCGTGCCCGCAGTTCAGCTCGCCAATGTCCTCTTCGATCAGCTTGATCACACGATCAAGCTCTTCCGAAATTGGCACCGCTCGCCCCTCCCCGCGGTCGACGAAGCTGCCGTGGATGCCGTAGCGCTGCGCGCGCCACTTGTTCTCGACTGCGATCGCGCGGTCGACCGAACAGATATTCTTGTTCAGCTCCGGATGATTGTAGAGATGCCGCGCAAGCGCGCGATAGAGCGCCGCGAGGCCGACGGCATCCTCCACGCGGGTGCAAACGTCGGGTGCGCGCAATTCCAGCGTGGGATTCGCATTCGACGGGCGGATCGTCCACCAGATATAACTCGAATCCTGGATGACGCGCGTTTCGATCAGCGCATTGATATACGCCTCATAGTCTTCGTTACTTTCGAACAGCTCGGGAATGCCGGTGCGCGGCAGCTCGTCGTAGGCGGCAAGCCGGTAGCCCATGAGGCCCGTCGCGCGCGAGCGCCAGAACGGCGACGAAGTCGAAAGCGCAATGAAGAGAGGAATGTACGGGATAATCCGGCGCATGACGTCGACCCGGCGATCGACGTCAGGAAGAGCCACGTGCACGTGCATGCCGCAAAGCAAATTGCGCTCGCCGAGCATCTGCAGGTCCTGCATCATGCCGTCGTAACGGATTTTCTGCGTGGGCTGGCCGCCCGACCAGCCGGCCGTCGGATGGGTGCTCGCGGCGAAATAGGAAAGGCCGTGATCCGCCGCCACCACGCCGATCGTCTGGCGCAGGTTTTTCAATTCGTCGTGGATTTCTTCCATCGTATAGGCGGGCTTGGTCGAGATCTCGAGTTGCGATTGCAGCATCTCGCGGTTCATCACCGAGCCGACCTTGCGCTTCAGGTCGGAAAGAAACGCGGGCGCGGCCTTCTTGCGCAAGGCCTTGGTGTCGCCGTCGACGATGAAATACTCCTCCTCCACCCCGAAGCTGTAATTCTTTTCGGTCATGGAAACCTCCCTGCACGCGCAAACGACGGCAAAAAGCGAATCAGTTGTGGCGGTTGGTCCCCCGATCTCCTGCGCCCATACGGACCAAAATGAGGCGTGAGCGCTTTTCAACGCGCAAGGAAAAATTTGGTTCCGGGGGAAATCGGGGACATCTCGCAGTTGCGATATCTGCCGGCTGCAGCCGGACGAATCCGCTCTAGCGCCAGTCCCCGCGCACCGCCTGTAAAATCGCGAGCGCCGCCACTGCCGCCGTATCGGCCCGCAAGATGCGGGGACCGAGCGAAAGCCGGACGACGCGGTCATGGGCGAGAAGCGCTTCGCGCTCTTTCGCGTGGAATCCGCCTTCCGGACCGACGATCAGCGTGACCGGCCCTTCGGGTGCCGCAGCCAACGCGCGCAATGGATCGGCCCTTTCCGCGTCCTCGTCGCAGAACACCACAACGCGCTCGGACGGAATCGCAGCCAGCCACTCGGGGAAGGACAGCACCTCCTCGATCTCCGGCACAGCAAGAATCCCGCACTGCTCCGCCGCCTCGATCACATTGGCGCGCATACGCTCCATATTTACGCGCGTCACCTGCGTGTGTTGCGTGGTGACCGGCGTGAGCCGGCCCGCGCCCATTTCCACGGCCTTTTGCACGATGAAGTCGAAGCGCGCCTGTTTCACCGGCGCGAAGGCGTAATGCAGCGGGCTTGCCGAAGGCTGCGGCCGCGTTTGCGCGAGAATCTCGAGCTTCACATCCCGTTTGGAAGGAAGCGCAAGGCGCGCCTCCCATTCGCCGTCGCGGCCGTTAAAGACAAGAATCTTCGCGCCCGCCTCCAGCCGGAGCACATGGCGAAGATAGTGAACGGCCGATTCGCCCGGAATCACTGTCGCGCCGGCCGCGAGATCGGCGGAAATATGGAGCCGCGGCGTTCGAAAGTCGTAACGCGCCATAAAGTTAATGTTCCCCGGAGGTTAACCGCCCCGATCTTGCCCTAAATAGCGTTGTCTGGTTACGTCTATAGCGCTTGCCGGAGCTTGACGATGCGTTCTTTCTGGGTGTCCACCGCCGCGGGAGTTTCGATGCTGGCTTTCGCCGCGTCCAATGTCGCGGCGCAGGGCTTCGGCACCTTTGGCGGCGGCGGCATCGACTGCCAGGGCACGGTGAATGGCCTGATGACGGAACGCGACAAGGCCGGCAAGGCGCTGCAAGCAGCGAACAAACGAAAAGCCGACGTCAAGACCGCCTGCGGCCTGTTGAAAAATTACGTCTCCATCGAAAACAAGCTCTTGAAATTCCTGACCAGCGCCAAGGTCCAGTGCGGCGTGCCCGATAATTTCCTCAAACAGCTTGGCGAGGCTCACGCCAAGTCATCGCAGATGAGCGCGAAGGTTTGCCAGGCGGCCGCGAACGGCGGAGGCCCCGTACGCGGGCCGAGCGCGGGCTTAAGCGAGGCCCTTGGCGTGAACACCGTCGGCGGCAACAGAGGCGACGAGAAGCCGAGCGCTGTGTTCGATACGTTGCACGGCAACGTGCTCGGACAATGAGCGAAGCCGGACGGACAAGCCTCCGTCCGGTCGCCGACTCGACCGGAAACTGGGTCGATCGCCGGGCGCCATCCTGGACACAGCCTTATCTCCGCCTCGCGCGTGCCGACCGGCCGATCGGATCCTGGCTCCTGCTTCTTCCCTGCTGGTGGTCGACGGCGCTGGCGGTGATCGCCGCGGGCGCGCCATGGCCGGATTTGAAGCTCCTGATCCTGTTCGCAATCGGCGCCGTCGCCATGCGCGGCGCGGGCTGCACCTGGAACGACATTCTGGATCGCGATCTTGACGCAAGCGTAGAGCGCACGCGCTCGCGGCCGATTCCGTCGGGACAGGTCACTGCGAAGAAGGCGTTTGTTTTCCTGGTGCTGCTTTCGCTGATCGGATTGGCGGTGCTGTTGCAGCTTAATCGATTCGCAATTTTTACCGGCATTGCCTCGCTTTTCGTTGTCGCACTCTATCCGCTCGCCAAGCGCGTCACGAATTTCCCGCAAGCCGTGCTTGGGCTCGCTTTTTCCTGGGGCGCGTTGATGGGGTGGGCGGCGGTGTTCGGGCGGCTCGATTCGCCCGCACTTCTTCTTTATGCCGGATCGTTTTTTTGGGTGATCGGCTATGACACGATCTACGCCCATCAAGACCGGGAGGATGATGCTTTGATTGGCGTCGGCTCTACGGCGCTCTTCTTCGGGGAGAACACGAAGCCTGCCCTTGCCGCCTTTTATACGATGACCATCGTTTTGATCGCGCTTGCCGGCTACTTCGCGGGCGGCGGAATCATCTTTGCGGCCGGCGTAGCCGCCTTCGCATTGCATCTTGCCTGGCAGGTAAAATCGCTCGACATCGACGATCCGGCGCTATGCCTGCGCATCTTCCGGTCAAACCGGGATGCGGGCCTGATTCTATTCGCGACGCTTGCGTGCGACGCTTTCGCGAAAGTCTATCTTATTCCGGCGCAATGATCTCGCGTTCTCCGCGATGAACCGCGGGCGCAATGCCCGGGCCGAAGCCGCGGCGACGCGCGAGGAAATAAGGCCGGCGCTTCCGGAGCGGCGTTTTCCTGCGGCGGCGCAGTGCGACTTCACCCGTCATCAGTGCACCGATCATCTCGACAGGGCTGCGCAACGTGCCGTCGACGTCCTCGATCAGGAGCGGAAGACCGAGCACGCGGCCCCAGGACTGCCATTCGGCGGCGGAGTCCTCGATGCCTTCGGCGCGATGCAACGCCACGGTGAGCGCCGGGTCCGGATGTTCGAGCGTGATCGCGACTTCGGAATCGTTCCCGTCCAGCACCCGCACCGCGACGCCGCGGAACACTTCCATCGGAATCCGGAAACGCATCCGCACGCCGTTCACCGAACGATGCAACAGAACCTGTTCGCGATCGATCTCGATTACGCGCGCGCGGCCGTCGGCAAGCTCGTCAGCCGCGGTGTAGCGAACAGGCAACCTGTGGGGGTCGAGCCGCAACGCGCGGCCCGACCCGGCCGAGGTGACCCCGCCGGCCTTGTTTTGACGCCTCAATTCTTCCCCCTGCGGGCTTTTTTTTGCCCGTGTTGCGAAGAAGAATGTCAGTGAATTTTCATAAACGGCTTAAAGGAGCTGGTTAATCTTTCGTGCCACGGCTGTTCTTCGAAGGATGCTTGCCGAAACGTTGCGGCGCTGAAATAAGCGGCACAAGCCGATATCTGTTAACTCTTGCCTACCCACCGACGAGTGCCTAGAAGCCACTCTATCGGCGAAGGGGACGCCGAACGATGAGCGAACCGTCAAAAAAACCTAAACAGCTCTTGCATCTTGTCATCGGTGGCGAACTCACCGAGATGGGCTCGACCGAATTCCGCGATCTCGACAAGGTCGATCTTGTCGGGGTCTATCCGAACTATGCGAGCGCTTACGCCGCATGGAAGGCGAAAGCGCAACAGACCGTCGACAACGCCCTGATGCGCTACTTCATCGTTCATTTGCACCGGCTGCTCGACCCGGAAACCGAACCCGCCCCGCGAAACGGCTGAGCGGCGTCACGATGTGGAGAGCTGTCCGCAAATCGAAGCTTGTCCGGCAAGCGCTCGGCCGCACCATGGCCGGCTATCTGTGGAGCGTGCACAAGACACTCAGGATTACGATCGAGCCGGAAAATATCTACGAGATCGCTGAGCCGGAGATGCCGGTCATTCTCACTTTCTGGCACGGCCAGCATTTTCTCGCGCCTTTCATCATGAAGCCGCATCACCGCGCGAAAGTTCTGATCTCGCGGCATGCGGATGCGGACGTGAACGCGATTGCGGCGGAAGCGCTTGGCGTCGAAACGATCCGCGGCTCCGGCTCGGTCAATCCGAAGGATTTCCACCGCAAGAACGGCGTCGGCGCCATGCGCGAGATGATTCAAGCCCTCGCCGACGGCATTAACGTCGCGCTCACGGCGGACGTGCCGAAAGTCTCGCGCGTCGCTGGTCTCGGGGTCGTGACGCTCGCGCGCTATTCGGGCCGGCCGATTTATCCGATCGCGATCGCCACGAACCGCCGCATCACGGCACCGAGCTGGGACAAGGCGAGCGTCGATCTTCCATTCGGCAAGGGCGGCGCGGTCGCAGGCGAGCCCATCCGCGTTCCCGCCGACGCCGGCGAGGAAGAGCTCGAAGCCGCGCGTAAGCTTGTAGAAGAGCGGTTGAATGCGGTGACCGCCCGCGCGGAAGAACTCGCGGGCCGCACGGCTATCCGCAGGAATGGCCAAGGTCATGATCATGGCTAAAGCGCGCACACCGCTCTCGCTTCGCCTTTACCGCGGCTCGACGCGGATCGCGGGGCCGCTCACCGGCTTCATGCTGAATCGCCGCCTGAAGCGCGGCAAGGAAGATCCCGAGCGGATCGGCGAGCGCCACGGAATAGCGAGCCTTCCCCGCCCCGACGGCCCGCTCGTCTGGGTACATGGGGCAAGCGTCGGCGAAATTCTCGCGGTGTTTCCGCTGCTCGGGCGAATCCGAAAACATGGGTTTTCGGTGCTCCTCACCTCCGGCACCGTCACTGCGGCGCAAATCGCCAGCAATAAGTTGCCCGAAGGCGTGCTGCACCAGTTCCTGCCGATCGATACGCCGAAGTTTATGAAGCGTTTTCTCGACCACTGGCAGCCGGACCTCGCGCTGCTCACCGAATCGGAACTTTGGCCGAACCTGATCCTGCAGACCTCGGACGCCGGCACGCCGCTCGTGCTGATCAACGGGCGGCTTTCGGAGCGCTCATTCGCGCGCTGGAAAAAGATGAAGCGAACGGCGTCCGCGCTGTTATCGCGAATCGACCTTCTTCTGGTGCAAGAGCCCGAGGACGCCCGGCGTTTCGCGAAACTCGGCGCGCAACGAATCGCAACCATCGGCAATCTCAAATTCGACGTGACGCCCCCCGAAGCCGAGCCGCGATCGCTGGCTGCGCTCGAGCGGTCCCTGCACCGGCGCACGGTGATTCTCGCCGCCAGCACCCATGGCGGCGAAGAAGAAGCAGTGATCGAGGCTCACCGCCGCCTGCGGCGCACGACGCCCGGACTTGTCACCATCATCGTGCCGCGGCACCCGCAACGCGGCAGCGCGGTGGCGGATGTCGCCCAACAGTACGGCCTGCCAGCGGTACTGCGTTCGCACGGATACTTGCCGGACCGCGGCACGGAAATTTATATCGCCGACACGATCGGCGAGATGGGCCTGTTCTATCGTCTCGCTCCGATCGTGTTCATGGGCGGCTCGCTGGTGAAGCATGGCGGCCAAAATCCGATCGAGCCCGCCAAAATCGGTAGCGCGATTTTGCACGGGCCCTATGTCTCGAACTTCACCGCGATCTATGGCGAGCTCAATCGCATGCGAGGCGCCGCGACCGTCACCGACGCGGAGTCGCTCGCGAACAGCCTGCAACGGTTGCTCGACGATCCCGCGCTCGTGGAGCGTATGAAAGAATCCGCGTATGCTACGGTCATGCGCATGGGCGGCGCATTGGAGCGGACCTTGAACGCCATTCAGCCCTATCTCGTGCAGTTGCGGCTTCGCTGATGCGGGCACCCGATTTCTGGTGGAAAGCGCCGGGACTCGCTTCCGCCGCGCTTGCGCCCTTGGGCGCGATCTACAGCGCAATCGCGGGAGCGCGATTGAAGCGCACGGGAGCGCGGGCCGCCGTGCCGGTGATTTGCATCGGCGATCCGACGCTGGGCGGCGCGGGCAAGACGCCGACGGCGATCGCGATTGCGAAATTGCTGCTTGAGGAAAACGAGAAACCGTTTTTCTTGACCCGCGGCTATGGCGGGCGCGAAGCGGGGCCGGTAGTCGTCGACTTCAATCGTCATGGCGCGGAAGATGTCGGCGACGAGCCGCTTTTGCTCGCCGCTGTCGCACCGGTTGTCGTTTCCGCCGACCGCGTTGCGGGCGCAAGCCGCGCGGCGCAATCCGGCGCAAGCGTCATCGTGATGGATGACGGATTTCAGAATCCGGCGCTCGCCAAGGACCTTTCCTTGCTGATAGTCGATGCGGCGAACGGGATCGGGAACGGTTCCGTATTTCCGGCAGGGCCGCTGCGGGCGCCGCTCGCCGCTCAGGTCGATCGCGCACACGGCATCGTGCTGGTCGGCGGCGGCGAGGCTGGCGAAAAAGTCGCGCGACAGGCGGCTGTGCAAGGGAAAGCCGTTTTGCGCGCACGGATCGCCCCCGATGCGGGCGTATCGGAGAAGATCAAAGGCGAAAACGTACTCGCCTATGCGGGCATCGGGCGGCCGACGAAGTTTTTCGCGACACTCGAAACAGCCGGCTGCCGTGTCGTCGAGCGCTGCGAATTTCCAGATCACCACGTTTTTTCGGAAAACGAGGCGCGCGAGTTGCTGGAAACCGCCCGCGCGCGAAAACTCACGCTCGTCACGACCGAGAAGGACCATGCGCGGATGCGAAAGAACCCCGCGCTCGAGGAAATCGCGGCGGCGAGCCGCGCTCTTCCCATCGAACTTCGGTTTGAAGATGAAGCCGCGCTGAAGCGGCTTTTAAAAATGGCGCTCTCGCGCCGCTAATCAGCTCTTCTTGAGATCGGCACCGAATCGCTGCATCACGGCTTCGGGACTCACATAGGCCTCCTGCCGCTCCACGCTCCAGTATTTCAGCTCATCGAGCGGAATCGCATCGCCCGTAACCGCGCAGCGCACATAGCTGCCCGGACGGACAATGCGGTAGTCGCCGTCAAGATAACGAAGCTGGGCCTCGCCGACGGCAAGGGGGATACGCTCGAAACGGTTCATGGAAACAGCAAGATAGTCATTCGCGGCGCGACTGACCAGAGCTAATCGAAAAGCCCGCCCTGTCCGTCCTTTTCGCCGCTTTTTTTCCCCGCTTTGGCAGGCTCTTTTGCCTTGCTGCGCGTCGGCGCTCGGGAATCCGCGACGGCGCCAATGCGGCCATCGGAAAATTCAATCTCGAGCCGGTCGCCGGTACTGATTGCCGCCGCGGCGCGAATCGGCGCGCCCGCGGCGTCACGCACCAGTGCAAAGCCGCGGTTCAAAACCTTGTGATAGCTGTAGGCCTCGACGAGCTGTGCGCAGGAACGCACGCGGTCGCGCAATCGTTCCAGCTTCGCGCGCAGGCTCGACGGCGTGAGGCGGCCGGCAGCGCGGGTGAAATCGACGCGATGTTGATGCGCATTCGCGCGCAGCGCACGCGGCAGGCGATCGCCAAGCGTATCCAGTCTCTGGCGAGGCATGGAAAGAATGGCGTCGAGCGACGGCACACCGCGCGCGAGCCCGCGCAATTCGCTTTTCAGCCGGTCGAAATAGCGCCGCAGGCAGCCGGAAAGCCGTGCCGCGTGGCTTGCCGTCGCCGCTATAAGCTCGGCGCGCACGGGGACAGCGAGCTCGGCCGCCGCGGTCGGCGTCGGCGCGCGGCGGTCGGAAACAAAGTCGATCAGCGTAAAATCCGTCTCGTGGCCGACGGCGGAAATCAGCGGGATTTCGCTCGCGGCGGCGGCGCGGGCGACGATTTCCTCGTTGAAGCCCCACAAATCCTCGAGCGAGCCGCCGCCGCGCGCGACAATCAATACGTCGGGACGAGGAACCGCGCCGCCCGCTTCCAGCGCATTGAAGCCCTCGATCGCCGCCGCCACTTCCGCCGCGCAAGTCTCGCCCTGCACGCGTACCGGCCAGACGAGAACCTGACGGGGAAAGCGGTCGGTCAGCCGATGCAGGATATCGCGAATCACCGCGCCGGTCGGCGACGTCACGACGCCTATCACGCGCGGCAGATACGGCAGCGGCTTCTTGCGCGCCTCATCGAACAGGCCTTCGGCCTTGAGCTTTTTCTTGCGCTCTTCGAGGAGCGCCATCAACGCGCCCGCGCCCGCAGGCTCGAGACTGTCGATTACGATCTGATAGGTGGATTTCCCCGGATAGGTCGTGACTTTGCCGGTGACGACGACTTCAAGGCCTTCTTCCGGCTTGAATTTGAGGCGCGAGAAATTCCCCTTCCAGATGATCGCATCGATCCGGGCACCCGCGTCCTTGAGGCAGAAATAGACGTGTCCGGAGGAATGCGGTCCCCGGTAATTCAGGATCTCGCCGCGAAGCCGCACATAGGAGAAATTTTCCTCGACCGTGCGCTTCAACTCCGCCGAAAGCTCAGAGACCGTGAGCTCGCGGAGGTTCGTGCGGATTTCCGTGGACGCGACCACGATGGTTTCGGTGACTCGCATAAGCCTATGCTACATCAGCGCCGCAAGGCGATACAGGCAGGGAACGCGGCATGAAAGTCCTTCTTCTCGGCTCCGGCGGGCGCGAACATGCGCTGGCATGGAAGCTCGCTTCGAGTCCGCTTCTGACCAAGCTTTATGCCGCGCCGGGCAATCCGGGCATCGCGGAAGAAGCCGATCTCGTCGATCTGAAAATAAGCGACAATGCGGCAGTGGAGACATTCTGCAAGGAGAAAAAGATCGATCTGGTCGTGGTCGGGCCGGAGGCGCCGCTCGTCGCGGGCCTCGTCGATCGCTTGAGCGGGGCGAAGATCAAGGCGTTCGGGCCAAGCGCGGCGGCGGCGAAACTCGAAGGATCGAAGTCGTTCACGAAGCAGCTTTGCGTCGAGAACAATATTCCGACGGCGGGCTATGCCGAGTTTCGCGACAAAGCGGCTGCGAAACAATATCTCGATCTGCATGGCGCGCCGATCGTGCTGAAAGCCGACGGCTTGCATGCGGGAAAGGGCGTCGTCGTCGCGATGACGAAAGAAGAAGCGATTGCCGCGCTCGATCAGGTGTTCGCGATGGGATCGAACGAGCCGGTTGTAATCGAGGAATTTCTGCAAGGCGAGGAGGCGAGCTATTTCTGCTTTGTCGACGGCGAAACGGTTTTGCCACTCACTTCCGCGCAGGATCACAAGCGCGTCTTTGACGGCGACAAGGGCCCGAACACCGGCGGCATGGGTGCCTATTCGCCCGCGCCCGTGTTCACGCCGGAAATCGAACAGCGGACGTTAGCGGAGATCGTGTGTCCGACTGCGCGCGCGCTTGCGAAAGCGGGAACGCCCTATCGCGGCGTTCTTTATGCCGGGCTGATGATCACGGAGGATGGACCGAAGCTCATCGAATACAATGTCCGCTTCGGCGATCCCGAATGCCAGGTGCTGATGCCGCGCCTGAAGGACGATCTGCTCACGCTGATGTTAGCCGCCTGCGACAGAACGCTCGATAAAATGAGCGTACGCTGGCGGGACGAAGTGGCGATCACGGTCGTGCTCGCGACCAGAGGCTATCCCGGCAGTTACAAATCCGGCTCGGAAATTCGCGGGCTCGATAGAGCGGCGCGGGCCGAGGACGTCACGATCTTTCACGCCGGCACCAAGCGCGAGGACGGCAAATTGCTCGCTGCGGGCGGGCGCGTTCTGAATGTGACGGCGCTGGGCAAGACCGTAAAGGAAGCGCAGACGCGCGCTTATCAGGCGGTCGACCTGATCGACTGGCCCGAGGGCTTCTGCCGCCGCGACATCGGCTGGCGGGCGGTTTAGTCTCTCCAGACAATTCCCATTCGTCATGGCCGGGCGAAAGGCGCATCTTCGCGCCTGAAGTCCCGGCCATCCACGTCTTGGCCGTCATGAAGAAAGGCGTGGATGCCCGGCATAAAGCCGGGCATGACGGTGATGAATACGGAGACGCCATGACCAAACTCGCTGACCTTTTCCCCCGCTACGATTCCAAATTCGTCGAAACCAGCGCCGGAAAGATTTTCGCGCGGATCGGCGGCTTGGGCGCGCCGCTTCTCCTTCTGCACGGATACCCGCAATCGACTGTGATGTGGCACCGGCTCGCGCCGCTGCTCGACAATAACTTTCAGCTCGTGATCGCCGATCTTCCCGGCTACGGCCAAAGCGACACGCCGGAATCGCGCGAAGGCCACGCGCCCTACGACAAGCGCTCGATGGCGAAGGCAATGGTCGAATTGATGGAAAAACTCGGTCACAAGAAGTTCGCGCTTGCGGGTCACGACCGCGGCGGGCGTGTGGCGTATCGGCTCGCGCTCGATCATCCCGAACGGCTTTCGAAGCTCTGCACGCTCGATATCGTGCCCACGCATCAGATGTGGCATGCGCTCACGCCCGTAAGCGCCATGAAAATCTTTCACTGGACATTTCTCGCCCAGCCTTACCCCCTTCCCGAAAAAATGATCGGGCACATGCCCGTCGAATATCTTGAATGGAAAATTTCCGCGTGGAACGGCGAGCACAATTTATCCGTCTTCGATCCGCGCGCGCTGGAGCACTACCGCGCCGCCTTCTCGCAGCCCGCGCGGCTGCATGCGAGCTGCGAGGACTATCGCGCGGGCGCGACGACGGATTTGAAGAACGACGAAGCGGATGCTGCGGCGGGCCGGAAAATCCAATGCCCGATGCTCGCGCTCTGGGGCGAGAGCGGCATTCCGTCGAAGGGCGCGAACCCGCTCGACGTTTGGCGGAAATGGGCGGTGAACGTCATAGGCGGCCCGATCAAAAGCGGGCATTTCCTCGCGGAAGAAAATCCGGAGGATACGGCGAAGGCGATGCTGGCGTTTTTCCGCTAGTCACCTGACGGAGACACAGCGAACAGCTATAGTTTCCCTCAACTATGGGGGGAACAATGGCAGAATTTACAAAAGCCGCGCAGATCACAGCCTTCAGTTCAGGAGGCAGAACATTTTGTGCATTATGTTTTTGGTTATGGGGAATTATAGGGCTGTTTCTCAATACCGGCTCGTACCTCGCCCTAAGCGGTTCGGTCGGTGTCGGAACGTCCGCTTACATGGTTCTTGGCTTACTTTTTTGGATCGGTGGAATGATCCTTTTCGGTTTAGGCGCGGTCATCTCAGGTTTGAGTTACAACTTTGAACGCCCTGCTTGAGTAGTCGCAGTAACCTGCGCGTCATCCCGGAGATCGAACCGTAGGCAGGCCCGGAAACCCAGAACGCTGGCGTTAAGGATTCGGCACGCCGGTGCCGAAAATCTGATTCAATAACTGAAACACGCCCCTCGAGATCATATTCTGCTCGGCCTTGCCGACGGTGGTCTCGATCGCCGCGAGCGTATCGGCCACCGCGCCGTGATCGGGCTCGGGCTTTTTCATCTCCGCTTCGAGCTTTGCGATATGCGCGTCGAGCGCTTCCTTGTCGACGCCCTTCTTCTCCAGTGCGTCGGCGTTTTCCTTGACGTGCTGGATCAGGTCTTGAACCTTGTCGGGCTGGATTTTCGGCATACGCCCCTCCAGTTCCGAAAACTCTAGCGCAACTTTAAGCGGAAACTAAGGCCCCCGACGCCTGCGAAAAAACCCGCGCAAAAGTTCGCCGGCGCGCGCTTCCTGGATCCCGCCATAGACCTCGGGCCTGTGATGACAGGTCGGCGACGCGAAAAACCGCACCCCAGATTCGATCGCGCCGCCCTTCGGATCGGAGGCGCCGTAATAGAGGCGGCGGATGCGCGCGAAGGAAATCGCGGCCGTGCACATCGTGCAGGGTTCGAGCGTGACATAAAGGTCGCAATCAGAAAGACGCTCGGTGCTCAGCTTCTTCGCGGCCTCGCGCAACGCCAGCATTTCGGCATGCGCCGTCGGATCGCGGTCGCGCAAGGTGCGATTGCCGGCGCGCGCAACGATTTCACCGTCCTTCACCACCAGCGCGCCGACCGGCACTTCGCCCGCGCGTTCCGCCGCGGCGGCGATTTCCAGCGCCTCGTCCATGAATTTCGGATTGACGGTTTTCGGCGCGCTCATTCGCTTTATGAAACCTTCATGCTAAGACGCCTCGCTTTGCACGTACGCACCATGAATCGCAAGCCTGACGATAAAGAGCGCATTGCCAAGGTCATGGCGCGCGCCGGGCTTTGCTCCCGGCGCGAAGCGGAAACATGGATTCTGGCGGGGCGCGTCGCGGTGAACGGCGAGACGCTCGCCACGCCCGCGTTTACCGTGTCGCCGCGCGACCGGGTTCTTGTCGACGGCAAGCCGCTGCCGTTGCGCGAGCGCACCCGGCTGTTTCTGTATCACAAGCCGAAAGGCCTCGTGACGACCAACCGCGACGAGCGCGAGCGCGCGACCGTGTTCGCGGCCTTGCCATCGCATCTGCCGCGCGTCGTCTCCGTCGGGAGGCTCGATCTCAACAGCGAGGGCCTGCTGCTCCTCACCAATGACGGCGGACTCAAGCGCGTGCTGGAATTGCCGCAAACCGGCTGGCAGCGGCGCTATCGCGTGCGCGCGAACGGCCGCGTGACGCAGGAGGCGCTCGACCGGCTCGCGAAAGGGATCACCGTCGACGGTGTCGAATACGGGCCGATCAAGGCCGTACTCGACCGTGAACAAGGCGCGAATGTCTGGCTCACCATGACGCTGCGCGAGGGAAAGAATCGCGAGGTACGAAACGTGCTGGGCGCGCTCGGGCTCGTCGTGAACCGGCTCATCCGGGTTTCCTACGGGCCATTTCAATTGGGCGAGCTGAAGCCGGGTGAAGTGGACGAAGTGGCTTCGCGCGTGCTGCGCGAACAGCTGGGCGAGAAAATCGTGCGGCTTTCGGGCGCGGATTTTTCAGCGCCGGCGAGAGAGAGGGAGAAGACGGATGAGCCGCGGGCGGATTATCGGAAGCAGCTTTCTTCGAAGTCCGGCGCGCATTCGGACCAGCTCTTCACCCGGAAGGGACCACGCTCTCACGGCCGCCCCTTCCCTCCCTCTCCCCCTCCTGTCAGGAGGGGGAAAGGGAAAAGGAAGCTGCGAAACCGCGACCGAGAGTGAGGGGGAGGTTATGCAAGTTCTCACCTGCAAGGGTATTTTCTGAATGCGTATCGTCGGAGGACAGTTTCGCGGGCGAACGCTGAAAAGCCCCTCTTCGAACGCGATCCGGCCGACGTCGGACAAGCTGCGCGAGTCGATCTTCAACATCCTCGCGCATGCCTATGGCGATCCGGTCACGGGCGCGCGCGTGCTCGATCTTTTCGCCGGCACCGGGGCGCTGGGCCTCGAAGCGCTGTCGCGCGGCGCGAAGTTCGCACTTTTCGTTGATGAAGGCGCGGAAGCGCGCGGAATCATTCGCGCGAATATCGAGATGTTATCGCTCATGGGCGTCACCAAAATCTTCCGGCGTGACGCTTCCAAGATGGGCGAGGCTGGCACCCTCGCGCCTTTCGATCTCGCCTTTTGCGATCCGCCCTATGGCAAGGGCTTTGCTGAACAATCGCTCGCGAGTTTGCGCGAAGGAAAATGGCTTTCGCCCTCGGCCCTCCTTGTTGTCGAGGAAGCGGCGAAGTCCGGATTCAAAACGCCGGCAGGATTCGAGGAGCTGGAGCGGCGGGAATACGGCGACTCGGAAATCATCATCGCACGGCTAGCGCCGGCCGAATAATTTCTCGATGTCGGAAAGCTTCAACTCGATGTAAGTCGGCCGGCCGTGATTGCATTGTCCGGCGTAGTCGGTCGTTTCCATCTCCCGCAGAAGCGCGTTCATCTCGTCGGGCTTCAAGCGACGCCCCGCCCGCACCGAGCCGTGGCAGGACATTGAAGATGCGACTGCGAGCAAGCGCCGCTCCAGCGGCAAAGCAGCATCCCATTCGGCCATATGCTCGGCGAGATCGCGGATGAGCGCTTCGATGTCGGTATCGCCCAAAAGCGCGGGCTGCTCGCGCACGAGCACCGCACCGGAGCCGAAGGCCTCGATCACAAGGCCCATCTTTGCGAGATCGGCGGCGCGCTCGACGAGCGCCGCCGCGTTGTCGGGGCCAAGTTCGACCACAGCCGGTACCAGCAAAATCTGGCGTGCGACGCCATCGCGCTCCATCGCGGCCTTCAGCTTCTCGTAAACAAGCCGTTCATGCGCCGCGTGCTGATCGACGATCACGAGCCCGTCGCGCGTCTGCGCGACGATGTAGGTTTCGTGTACCTGCGCGCGGGCGGCACCCAAGGGCTTGTCGAGCAGATCGGGAGCGGCCAGCGCGAAGGACGGGCGCGCGTCGGCCGACGGCTCGAAATGCGCGAAAGCCTCCTGCGCGGCTTCAGCGAAACCGCTGCGCAAAGACGCCGCACTGCCGCGCCAAGAGACGTGGCCGCGCGCGCCACGATGCGGCCTCGCGAAAGAAACGAGCCGCGTCGCACCTGTCGTCGACGCGCGCCGCGCCCCCGTGCCAAGCGCATCCTGCAGGCTGCGAACAATCAGCGCGCGGATGAGTCCGGAATCGCGGAAGCGTACTTCGGTTTTCGCCGGGTGCACGTTCACGTCCACCTCGCGCGGATCGAGCGTGACGAACAGTGCGACGACCGGGTGGCGGTCGCCGTGCAAAAGGTCGGCGTAAGCACCCCGCACCGCGCCGAGCAAAACCTTGTCGCGCACCGGGCGGCCGTTCACGAAGAAATACTGCGACAAAGAGTTCGCGCGCGAAAAAGTGGGCAGGCCCGCGATGCCGGAGAGCTTCACTCCTTCCCGCTCGCCTTCGACGGCGATGGCGTTTTCCTTCAGGTCCGCGCCAAGCACGTCGGCCATACGCGCGAGGCGGCCTTCGGCGCTGTCGCTTTGCGCCGCGTAGGTGATCGGCGGGCGATCCTCCGCCGCAATCACGAAGGTCACATCCGGCCGCGCGAGTGCGAGCCGCTTCACGGCTTCGACCGCGGTGGCTGTTTCCGCGCGCTCGGATTTCATGAATTTCAGCCGCGCCGGCGTCGCGTAAAAAAGATCGCGCACCTCGATGCGCGTGCCCGCGCCGAGCGCGGCTGGCCTCACTGCGCCCTTCCTGCCGCCGTCGACGACGATTTCAGATGCATTCGCCGCATCTTTCGTGCGCGTGATGATCGACAACTTCGCCACCGCACCGATGGAAGGAAGCGCCTCGCCGCGAAAGCCGAGGGTGGAGACGGAATTCAGATCGTCGTCCGGCAATTTCGAGGTGGCGTGCCGGTCGACCGCGAGCTGCAAGTCCTGCGGCGTCATGCCCGCGCCGTCGTCGGTGACGCGGATCAACCGCTGGCCGCCGCCCGAAAGCACGACCTCGATCCGCCGCGCGCCCGCATCGAGCGCGTTCTCCACGAGCTCCTTCACCACCGACGCCGGACGCTCGACCACTTCGCCGGCGGCGATGCGGTTGATGACGGCCTCGGAGAGCTGGCGGACGGGCATGTGGAAAACCTGTGCGAGTCTCGCGCAAAATTCCAGCAGAAAGAAGGGGTTGAACGGCGCGGGGAAAATCATCCCCGCTGTTCACACCCTATTTTCCGGCGAGATATTTCTTCGCAAGCACCTTTCCTTCTTCCACGGCCGGCTGATCGAAGGGATCGACGCCGAGAAGATGGGCGGCGACGATCGTCTCCAGCATGAAATGCATCATCAGCGCGCCGAGCGAGCGCTCATCCAGCTTCGCGACATGGATCGTGCGGACCGGGCAGCCGTTCTTCGCGAGCGTGTCGGCGGTGGCGCGGCCCTGGGCCGCGACGAGATCGCCGATTTTTCTGCCGCCGAAATCCGGCTCGCCCGAACGCTTCGCGAGCGCACCGTCCATGCGCGAACCGGTGTTCGCGACATCCGTCGTGAGAACGGTGAACAGCTTGTCGCGCGGCCCCGCAAGCCAAAGCTGCAACTGGCTGTGCTGGTCGACCGGGCCGAGAGCCGTGACCGGCGTTGTGCCCTTGCCGTTCTTGCCGAGACTTTCCGCCCAGAGCTGCACCCACCAGCGGGTGAAACGCTCGCAGCGATCGTTATAGGCTTGCAACACCTGAATGTTTTTTCCCTCGGCGCTTGCGGCGACGGAAAGCGCCGCGCCCAGCGCAAAAGGAACTTCTTTCGCCGGCGCTCTCGCAAGCAATGGCGCGAGCGCTTCTCCCGCGCCCGCGCGGATTTTCTTGCCGTCAAGACCGAGCACGAGCGCGGGCAAGAGCCCGACATTGGAAAGCGCCGAAAACCGCCCGCCGATGCCTGTGTCGTGATCGAGCATCATGCAACCGAAACTCTCGAGAAGCTCTCGCAGGCCGTTTTTCTTGCCGGGCTTTGCCGGCTCGGAAAGACCGATCATGTGGTCCTTGATACGTTTCCCGCGCCCGGCTTTTTTCAGCGCGCCGATCGCGGCGATGGTCTGCATCAAGGTTTCGCCGGTGCCGCCGGATTTCGAGATCGCCACGAATTGCGCAGTCTTGATCGGCAGTTTTTTCAGCACCGCCTCAAACGTGCGCGGATCGAGATTGTCGAAAAAATGCACGCGCGGCTTCCCGCGCAGCGTGCCGAGGCCGGGTACCGCATAGTCCGCGAGCTGCGCGAGCGTCTGGCCGCCGAGACTCGATCCGCCGACGCCGAGGATCACCACGTCGCTCGCCTTCTTCAAACGAGCCGCGGCTTTTTTCAGCGCGGGAAAATCGTCGATTTTTTCCGGCAGCCTGAGAAGCGGCAAGGAGCCGCTCGCATGCGCCGCGCGCAACTCTTCGAGCGCGCCTTCCGTCTGCATGAGCGCCGCATTGAACGCTTCATCGGAAATGCCGCCATGGTGGCCGCTCTTTAGCGCGCGCGCGATATCCTGCGTGTAAAGCATCCCGTCTCCCTGCGACTCAGGACGAATAGCACATTAACGGCTTCGCGTGCGCGCTACCGCGTCGCGCCAGCGCGAAAGTTTGATGGCGCGCTCCTCCGCGCCGATTTTCGGAAGGAACCGCCGCTCGAGCGACCACAATTTTTCGAGCGCATCCAAGTCCGGATAGATCCCCGCCGCCCTGCCCGCGAGATAGGCGGCGCCGCGCGCCGTCATTTCCGTCGCGCGCGGCCGGTCGATGGGCGCGCCAAGAATGTCGGCCAAGAACTGCATCGTGAGCTCGCTTTTCGCCATGCCGCCGTCGACACGAAGCACGGTGCCCTCGCTCGCTTCGGGACAATCGGCGTGCATGGCCTGCAAGAGATCCGCTGTTTGGAAGCCAACGCTCTCGATGACCGCTCGCGCGAGTTCCGCCGCGCCGCTTTCGCGGGTGAGCCCGAAGATCGCACCGCGCGCTTCCGCGTCCCACCAGGGCGCGCCGAGACCGGTGAAGGCGGGCACGAGCACGACCTGCTCCTTCGGATTGGCTTTTGCAGCGAGAGCATCGGCCTCAGATGACGATTTGATTGCGCCCATCGCATCGCGCAGCCATTGCACGGCAGCGCCAGCGACGAAGATCGAGCCTTCGAGCGCATAAGCGCGCTTGCCTTCCAGCTGATAGGCGATCGTCGAGAGCAGCCGATGGCGCGAGCGCACGGGCTTCTCGCCGGTGTGCAGAAGCGCGAAGCAGCCGGTGCCGTAGGTCGATTTCATCATGCCTGGCTTCACGCAGGCCTGCCCCACGGTCGCGGCTTGCTGGTCGCCGATCATGGCTCTGACGGGAATTGATGCGTCGAAAAGCGATGCTTCCGTCACGCCGAATTCGGCCGCGTTGTCGCGCACTTCCGGAAGCAGCGGCGGCGGAACGTTCAGGAGTTTCAGCATGTCGAAGTCCCAGCGCCCGGTGTCGAGGTTCAGGAGCAGCGTGCGGGAAGCGTTGGTCGCGTCGGTGGCGTGCATTTTTCCGCCGGTCAGCCGCCAGAGCAGAAAAGTCTCGATGGTACCGAAGGCGAGCTTGCCATCCTCCGCCGCCTTTCGTGCCCCTTCGACATGATCCAGAATCCACGCGATTTTGGTCGCGGAAAAATACGGGTCGCACAAAAGGCCCGTGCGCGCAGAAATTTTTTCTTCGGCACTCTCGCTCCGGAGCTTCGCGCAAATGTCCGCTGTGCGCCGGTCCTGCCAGACAATCGCGCGATGGATGGGCTTTCCGGTCGCGCGCTCCCAGATCACGGCCGTTTCGCGCTGATTGGTGATGCCGATCGCTGCGAGGCCGGACGGCTTCAGCTTCGCTTGCGCGATCGCTTCGCGCGCGGTTTCGACGACGCTTTGCCAGATTTCCTCGGCGTCGTGCTCCACCCAGCCCGGCTCGGGATAAAACTGCTGGAACTCTCTTTGCGCGGTTGCAATCGGGTTGAGGGCGCTATCGAAGACGACCGCGCGGCTCGAAGTTGTACCTTGATCGATGGCGAGAACGTGACTCACGCTAGCTCGCCTCCGAGAAGTGGGTGCCGAGCGCCGCTCTGAGCGACGCCATTTCCGCCGGCCCCGCGAGCAGGCCGAGCTTCGTCCGCCGCCACAAAACGTCTTCCGGCGTGCGCGCCCATTCTTCGCCGCGCAAATAGTCGAGCTCGATCCGATGAAGATTGCCGACCAGGCGCAAGCCGAGATCGGACGCTTTAGAGGTCGAGCCAATGATTTTCCAGGCGCGCGTGCCGTAGGAATAGGCAAGCCGCCGTGCCAGCGGCTCTTCGATATAGGGATGTTGCTCCAAAATTTCGGCGATCAGGCCCTGCACGCCGCGCTCGCCGATATCCCCGCCGGGGAGCGGCTCGTTCGCCGTCCAGGGTTTTCCCATAACGAAACGCTTGCTGAGTTTCGCAAGCACCGCCTCGGCGAGACGCCGATAGGTCGTGAGTTTGCCGCCGAGCACGGAAACAAGCGGCGGCTCGTTCTGGCGGCCTTCGACGTCGATCGTGAAGTCGCGCGTCACGTCTTCGGTACTCGCGGAGCCGTCATCGACGAGCGGGCGCACGCCCGCATAGTTCCAGACGACTTTCGAGGGTTCGACAGGATTGCGGAAGTACCGCGAAGCGGCGGCGCAAAGATAAAGAATTTCGTCGGCGCTTGCGGACGGAAGATCCGGCTCGTCGCCGACATCGATCTCGGTGGTGCCGATCAGCGTGTACTGGTCCTGATAGGGAATTGCGAAAATCAGTCGGCCGTCGTCGTTCTGGAAAAAATACGCGCGCTCGTGCGCATGCAGCCGAGGAACCACGATATGGCTGCCTTTGACGAGCCGGACGTGATGTTTGGCGGGCTGATGCAGCACGACGTCGTTCACGCGCGCGACCCAGGGGCCCGCCGCGTTCACAAACGCACGTGCATATTCGACCTCGCGCGCACCGCCCGTTTGCAGGATGAGTTTCCAGCGATCGTCTTCCCGCCGCGCCGAGGTGAGGCGCGTGTGAAGGCGGATATCGGCGCCCTTTTCGCGCGCGCCGATCGCGTTCGCGATCACGAGCCGCGAGTCATCGGTTGTACAATCGGAATATTCGAAGCCGAGGCGGAATCCAGGCTTGAGCGGCACGCCGGCGGGATCGTCGGCAAGATCGAGAATACGCGTTCCTGGCAGCGAGGAGCGCGCAAGATGATCATAAAGCCAGAAGCCCGCGCGCAGCATCCAGGCCGGGCGGCCGCCTTTCACATAGGGCAACACGAAACGCATCGGGCGAACGAGATGCGGCGCAAGCTTCATCAAAAGTTCGCGCTCGGCGAGCGACTTCCGCACCAGTAAAAATTCGTAATGTTCGAGATAACGCAGGCCGCCATGAATCAATTTGGTCGAAGCGGAGGACGTCGCGCCGCCGAGATCGCCCTGCTCGATGAGCAGCACTTTCAGGCCGCGCCCCGCCGCATCGCGTGCGATGCCACAGCCGTTAATTCCGCCGCCGACAACCGCGAGATCGAAACCGGCCATCCGTACCCTGCATTGCTGATACTTTCGTCGCGCGTATGCTGAATGATCCGCGAGGAATTGCCAATGCGGACGTTGTTCCACACGTTCGCGTGAACGAATGCGCTGCGAATTTCCTCGTTTTCGCCGCAAAATGCCCTATCTAACTTTTGTTCACCTCTTTTCCTTATGTTCTGGAGTTATGAGTACACCCCGCCTGCTCGTCATTGAAGGAAATACCGCCGAGGGCCGAAAACGTCAGGTCGCCGCCGGCGGGGAAGTGGCGAGCGACCGTTACGCAAGATTACTAAACGAAATCTGGCCGGAGGCAGCGGTCGACATTTGCTTTCCCGCCGACCCCGGCGCGAACTTGCCCGACGGCGGTGGGCTCGAGAGCTATGACGGGGTCGCCATCACAGGCTCTTCGCTCCATGTTTACGACGGCGGCCCCGCGATCCAGCCGCAAATCGAATTCGTTCGCGAGGTTTATCGCGCGAAGACGCCGATTTTCGGAAGCTGCTGGGGCTTGCAGGTCGCGACCGTCGCGGCAGGCGGCACGGTGCATAAAAATCCGCGCGGGCGCGAAATCGGCTTCAGCCGCCGTATCCGCGTCACCGAGGCCGGGTCGAAGCACCCGATCTTCAAGATGAAGCCGCCGGTGTTCGAGGCACTCACCGTCCATCTTGACGAAGTGGAATCCCTTCCGCTCAAGGGTACCGTGCTCGCGATGAACGATCATTCGGGCGTGCAGGCCGCCGAAATCCAGTATGAAGGCGGAGTCGCCTGGGGCGTGCAGTACCATCCCGAGTATAATTTCAAGGAAATTTCCGCGATCCTGAAGCGGCTGAACGGCTCGCTCGTGACCGAAGGATTTTTCGCAAGCAACGAGGACGCGTCGCTTTATATCAAGGACGTGGACACGCTCGCGCAGGATCCGACCAACCGCCGGCTCGCCTGGCGGCACGGCCTGGACGCAGCCGTCACGCATCGCGAGATTCGAATCCAGGAATTGAAGAACTGGATCGAGTTGAAGGTGAAACCGACGCGCTCGGAGCGCGGACGGGCTTAAACCCGCTCCATCGCCAGCGACACGCCCTGCCCCACGCCGACGCATAGTGTCGCGAGGCCGAGTTTTCCTTTCCGCTCTTCGAGCGCGTGCATCGCAGTACCCGCAATGCGCGCGCCGGTCATGCCGAGCGGGTGACCGAGCGCGATTCCACCGCCGTGCGGATTCACATGCTCCGCATCCTCGGGAACGCCGAGCTGGCGCAGAACGGCGATCGCCTGGCTCGCGAAGGCCTCGTTCAATTCGATCACGTCGAAGTCCAAAACCTTGATACCGAGCCTCTGTGCGAGTTTTTCGGTCGCCGGTACGGGGCCAATGCCCATGATCCGCGGCGGTACGCCGGCAGCAGCCATCCCCAGGATTCGAGCGCGCGGCGTAAAGCCGTGCGTTTTCGCCGCTTGCTCGGAAGCAATGATGAGCGCGCACGCGCCATCGTTCACGCCGGAAGCATTGCCTGCCGTCACAGTGCCCGGATTGCGAAAAGGCGTTTTCAGCTTCGCCAGGCCTTCGAGCGTCGTGTCCGCGCGCGGATGCTCGTCCTTAGTGACGAGCGTCGCGCCGTTCTTGCCGGGGATTTCCACGGGCACGATCTCGGCGTCGAAAAATCCGCTCTTCTGCGCGGCGACGGCGCGCTGCTGCGAGCGCAGTGCAAACTTGTCCTGGTCCTCGCGTGAGACCTGAAATTCATCGGCGACATTCTCTCCGGTCTCGGGCATCGAATCGATCCCGTATTGTTTATTCAACACAGGATTGACGAAACGCCAGCCGATCGTGGTGTCGTAAATCTCGGCATTGCGTGAAAACGCTTCCGCGGCCTTCCCCATCACGAAAGGCGCGCGCGACATGGACTCGACTCCGCCCGCGATCGCAAAATCCATCTCGCCCGATTTGATCGCGCGCGCGGCCGCACCGACCGCCTCCAGCCCCGATGCACAAAGACGGTTGATCGTCATTCCCGGCACGCTCGCGGGCAATCCTGCGAGCAGGAGCGCCATGCGCGCGACGTTCCGGTTGTCCTCGCCCGCCTGATTGGCGCAACCAAGATACACGTCGTCGAGCTTCGACCAATTGGCGGAACTATTTCTTGCCACCAGCGCGCGGAGAGGAATTGCGGCGAGATCGTCGGTACGCACTTTCGCGAGCGCGCCGCCATAGCGGCCGATCGGCGTTCGCACGAAATCGCAGATGAAGGCTTCGCGAGCGGCCATCGTTCGTTCCGTTTTGCTTTCGTTCTATATCGCGCTGCGCAGGAAAATGCGCCGGTCTGTGTTTATTCCCCAAGGCAGGCATTTTATTTTCGATCCACTATTGCCCGCCTTACCGTGGAAAGCGATAATAAAGGTAATGGGAAACCGGCCATGAATTTGCCTACGCCCGCCCCCATCACGGGAATTCCGCTCAACCAGCCTGATTTCGTAACGGCTCTTGCACGAGGATTATCGGTGATCCGCGCGCTCGGCGAAGACGGGCCGCCCGCGACTCTTGCGGAAATTGCGCGGCGCGTGGGGCTTGCCCGCGCAACTGTACGCCGTTCGCTGATCACGTTGCAAACTCTCGGTTATGTCGAAAGTGACGGCCGGACGTTTTCCCTGACGCCCAAGGTGCTCTCGCTCGGCTATTCCTATTTGAGTTCGATGCCGCTTGCCCGTGTTTCGAAATCCCGTCTTGAGGACATTTCCTCGGCGCTGAACGAGACCTCGGGAACCGCCATTCTCGACGGCGACGACGTTATTCTGATCGCCCGCGTGCCCGTTCAGCGCATGATCAATCCCGGCATCCCGGCCGGAAGCCGCTTTCCAGCCTATTGCACGGCGACCGGCCATGTTCTGCTTTCGGGCCAGCCGGACGACGCGATCGACGGCTATCTCGCGCGGGTGAAACCAGAAGCGATCACCCCCCACACCGAAACGGATATTTCGCGGATCCGCTCCTCGATTCTCGAGACGCGAGCGAACGGCTATGCATTCCAGAGCGAGCAGGCGGAAATCGGCCTGCACGCGATCTCGGTGCCGATCGAAAATGACCGGCGCCGCGTGGTCGCGGCGATGAATGTCGTCGCGCCCGTCGCCCGCGTCTCGAAAGAGGAAATGATCGGCCGCTTCCTGCCCTTGATGCGCAAGAAAGCCGAAGAAATCCGCCGTGCGCTTTGAAATAGATTTGCCCGGCTTGCCAGGCTAAACTCCGGTGGCCGGGCTCAGACTTCGTAGCTCAACTGGATAGAGCACCAGATTTCGAATCTGGGGGTTGCAGGTTCGAATCCTGCCGAGGTCGCCAGGCGCAAAACCAGCATGCAGTGCAGAATTACGCCCTGGCCGCCGCCTGGATGCGGGCGGGCGTCAATGGCAACTGGCGCACGCGGATATTGACCGCGTCCGCCAACGCATTCGCGATCGCCGCGGCCGTGGGGCCCTGGCCTGCTTCGCCGGTGCCAAGATAAGGCGCGCCGGGCCGATTGATGACCTCGACCTCGACGCTTTTGAACACGTCGCCGAAACGCAGAATCGGATAGGTCGCCCAGTCGCGGCTCGAGACTGCCGAAGCGTCAAAATGGACTTCTTCAAAAAGAGTCCAGCTTGCGGACTGGACGAGCGCACCCTCGATCTGATTACGGATGCCGTCGGGGTTCACCGCTTGCCCGCTGTCGTCGACCGCAACCGCGCGGCCCAAAGCGATGCGGCCGTTTTCATCTACTTCGAGATCGAGCGCGACCGCACAATAGGCCGCGATGTTCTTGTACTTCGCAAAGGCGAATCCGCGCCCCTGTCTTTCGTGCGCCGGTTTCCAGTCCGACCACCCGAATTTCTCGGCTGCCCTTGTAACGACGTCGCGCGCACGCGGATCGTCGAGATATCTCAGGCGAAATTCGACGGGATCCGCCTTTGCTTCCTTTGCCAGTTCGTCCATGAAGCTTTCAACCGAGAATACGTTCATGTAAGCGCCGAGCGAACGCAGGGCGGAAACGCGCAACGGCATTTTGCGAATGAAATGGTGCGTCACGCGTGCATTGGGAAAGTTGTAAAGCGGGATCGCGTTGCGGTCGCCGCCGCCAGCGGGCTGCGGGATCTTCTCGGGCGACGGCTGTTCGAACGGCTTTTCAATCAGCCAGCCGGCGAGCAGGTTGCCCGCGCCGCCCGGGCGCGTCGAGTGCGTATTCGACCAAACCTCGTATTGCCAATCGACAACCGAGCCGTCCACCGCAAGCGTCGCCCGCGCGCTTGAAATCATGGCCGCGCCGAACGGCTCGAAGCCGTGTTCTTCGTCGCGCATGAACTGCACACGCACCGGCCGTCCCGGCAAAGAGAGTGCGAGGATCGCCGCGTCGGCGGCTGCATCGTCAGCTCCATTATGCCCGTAGCAGCCTGAGCCCTCGACATGAATGCAGCGGATTTTCTCTTGCGGCAGATTGACGAGCTCGCTTAGGGATCTTCGCAGCGGAAACATTCCCTGCGCGTGCGACCAGACCGTCAGCGTACCATTCTCGAACAGGCCGATCGCGCAAGAAGGGCCGATCGAGCCGTGCATCTGATAGGGTCGCTGATATTGCCCCGAGATCTTCCTGCCGCCCGACGCCGAACCATTTCCCCGGACTAAAATCGGATCGTCCTCGGACGAAAGCGAGCGCAGATAGTCGTAAATTCCGGCCTGTTTGGGAAGCGAAGGAGCATCTTTCCACGCGCTGAGATTGCGGAGCGTCCTCTGCGCGAGAATCGCTTGGTATTCGCCCTCGGCGACAACTGCGAGATAGTTTCCATCGCGATGGACTTTCAGAACACCCGGCAGGGCTTCGACGGACGAACAGCGGTTTGCAAAACGGCGCCGACCGCCGGCGGGCGAACCACGCGCGCATGCACCATGTTCGGCAAGCGCATATCCTGTACATACGCCGCTCCGCCGGAAACCTTCCCCGGAATATCCACGCGCTGCAGCGGCGTGCCGACCACGGAATATGTATCCGGATTCTTTTTCTTGCTGACCGGCTGCGCTTCCACGTGCAAGTCCAGATCTTTCACGAGTTCGGCGTAGCGCAATTTTCTGCCGTCCGGGGATTCGACTGCGCCATTCACGGCGCGCAACGAGTCTGCTGGAACCTGCATGTGGCTCGCGGCAAGCCCGAGCAAGATTTCCCGTGTCTGCGCCGCTGCATTTAAAATCGCGGTGCCGCTCTCGGACATGGACAGGCTTCCTGACGTAAAGCCTTCGTTCGGCGTTTGCGCGGTGTCCGAAGTGATGAGCTTTATGTTTTCAGGAGTGACGCAAAGCTCTTCCGCCGCGACCTGAATCAGCGCCGTCTTGATCCCTTGTCCGAGTTCGGATTTTCCGGTGAAGACCGTGATTTGGCCGCCGGCGTCGATGCGGATCCAGGAATCGAGAAATGAAGAACGCTTCAAGCTTCCGGAGAGCTGTTTCGCGTCCTGCGCCAGCGAAGGAAATGAACTGCAAAATTGGAAGGCCACAACGAGCGCGCCGCTTTTCAGAATCTCGCGCCGCGAAAGAACCGTCATAACCGCTCCTCGTGCCCAACGCCGATCTCCGTAGAACGATCCGCGGCGCGCTTGATCGCTCGCAGGATTCTCATATGCGTTCCGCAGCGGCAAAGATTCGGCTGCATATGGGCGCGAATTTCCTCTTCGCCGGGATGCGGATTGACGCGCAAAAGCGCTTCCGCCCGCATGACCATGCCGGCAATGCAGTAGCCGCACTGTGCCGCCTGCTCGTCGATGAAGGCTTGCTGGAGTGCGTTAAGTTTTCCGTTGCTCGCAAGGCCTTCGATGGTCGTGACTTCACGGTTCCCGACGGCCGCAAGCGGCAGGAGACAGGAGAAAGCCGGCTTGCCATCGACGTGTACGGTGCACGCCCCGCACTGGCCGAGGCCGCAGCCGAATTTCGCGCCATTCAGCGCAAGCTCGTCTCGCAAGATGTATAGAAGCGGTGTTGCGGGATCGGCGTCGATTTCGTGCGTCTTGCCATTCACCTTAATCGAGATCGCCATGGCCCACCTTTTCAATCTACAGAACGCTCATCGTGGACGGCTGTTCCGCAGCTTGTTTGAACGGAGGCTCGCCGGATACGTCAATGTGACGCACGCAAAAAAAGAACAGGCGGCCGGTAGGCCGCCTGTTGCAGATGGATCGATGCATTCGACCGCTTAGGGTTGCACGAACGCCATGATGCGCGAGCGCGAAATGCAACCTTCGCCGACCTTGGCGCGGCCGAAATTACCCGACACGATTTTCACCCCGCCATTCTCACACTGGCCTGTGACGATGCCGACGTGATGCGGCATGACCGCGACGGCGCCGACGTGCTCAGTCGTGCGCGGGAGCTTCGCCCAATTGCTGGCCTTGGCATAGCCCTCGGGCACGCGGCCGCCCGACTGGCGGGCGACCATTGCCATGAATTCGCCGCACCACTGGCGTGAGCGTCCGGTCGGATTGCGGCCGGAATAGCTCTGCGCGGTCGAGATCATCGATGCACCGGCGAAGCCGCCGGTGAAACCGAAAAATTGAAAATTGAACGGATTGGCGACGGTCTGCGCGACCGGCGTGTAATGGCGTATACGATGTTTACGGCTCTTTGCTTCGGCCGAAGTGATCAACACCGCCGAAAGAACTCCCACCGCCACAGCGATTTTCATGTCTGCTCCTCTCGATTGCAGTGCGCGTTCTGTGCAAATGCAAGGAGGCGACGAAGTGGCACGAAAGTGACGCTCGATGGGAAAAAGGATTAAGTTCCGCACGCACGCGAAACGGAACTTTCGCGGCACGAAAGCGGCAAAAAATCGTCCGGCTTTTGCAGATCCTAAAAATTAGGCGCGTTTTTTGAACAAAAGTTTTCCTGGATTTGGAACCCGCAAAATATCATTCCGCAACCGGAATATTTATTCCTACGGTCAAAATTTGACGGAATGCCTTTTTACTTAGGCAAATAGTCGTAGCGCGAATCACTTTCGCTTGCGCACGATTCGCGATGGAACCCGTTCGAAGGCGAGAAAACTTCGCCACAGCGCCGCGACGAGTCCGAACGCGGTCGCAATCCAGGCAATCAGCGAGATCCAAACCATCACGTAGGAGACATCGCGCAAGAGCGTGAAGTCGGAAGCGAGCGAAAGGCGCGCGCTTGCGAGCGCGAACATCCCGAGCGGGAAGACAAGACTCCAGAAGAGCGGCGTGTAGGCGAGCGGCTCGCGTCGAACGCGATGCTTCCAGATGTCGAACATGAGAAGAAGCGGAATGAGCCACGCCGCCCAAGCCCACATGAGCATTGTCACGCCGTCGATGAACGGGCGGATCGAACGCAGAAAGGGAAGTCCGCTGTCGGTGAGGATCAGGATCGAGCCCGCATTCGTGCTGATCGCGGCCGCGCCCATCACCACCCACAGGAGCGGCGAGAGATCTACGGGCTTCACCTCGAAAAAGAAGATGCGGTGCGCGAACAGCGTGATGAAAATCGCGTAGAGGCCGAGGCCGACGCCCCAGAGCATGTGAATGAGAACGAAAATCGCGGGCGCATGTGCGCCTAGAAGCGGCGCAACCTGCGAGCCGAGAATCACAAGGGACTCCGTGCCCACGATCGCGATCAACCAGCCGCCGTGGATTACGTTCGCTTCCTCAGCTTTATTGAGAAAGGTAAGCACGCCGAAGCTGAAATAGAGCAGAAAGAACCAGAACGCGAAGGCAAGAAACCAGATCGGCAGCGCGACCGCGTTCAAGCCGCGCAGGCAAAGGCCGCCGCCAAAAACGTCGAGCGCCGCGACGATGGTGAAGAACGAAAACACGAGACGCGGATTGACAAGATCGTCCCACAAGGCCTGTCGAAAACGGATCAGGCGCGCGAGCGTCGCGGCCACGAGCCAGAGGAGCGACGCGAACGCCACCGCAAACAGCACGTCGGAAACGAAGCGGTGCCCGGCAAAGAACATCGCGTTGGAAATAATGCCGGTCGCCATCACCAGCGCGAAATAGCCGGGCGGAAGCTCAGCGATACCCCGCTCAATCCAGACGAATGTCGCTTTCAACGGCGTCATCTTGCTCAGAATGGGTTTTGCAAGTCCCGCAAGCGGGGAAGTTTCAGGTCTTTTTCGGAAAGATACGCGGCGGATGAATCGACCGGCCACGGGATTCCGAGGTCCGGGTCGTTCCAGAGAAGACCCGCCTCGGCTTCCGGAGCGTATCTCGCGTCTACTTTGTAGAGAACTTCGGTTTCGTTCTCGAGCGTGCAATAGCCATGCGCGAAGCCAGTGGGGATAAAAAGTTGCTCGCCGCCTTTGGCGGAGAGCTTCGCGGCGGCGAATTTTCCGTAAGTAGCGGATTTTTTTCGCAAATCTACGGCGACGTCGTAAATCGCACCGTGCAAGACGCGCACGAGTTTCGCTTGCGCCTCCGGCGGGCGCTGAAAATGCAAGCCGCGCACCGTTCCGGCATTGCACGAGAAGGCCTGATTGTCCTGCAAGAATTCGTTCTTAATGCCGCGTTCCGCGAGCCGCGCCGCGTTATAGCTTTCCATGAACCAGCCGCGTTTGTCCTCGAAACGGGGCGGGACGATCAGAACGACGTCCGGGATGTGAAGACGGCGGAATTCCATGAACTTCGCAGCCCTTGGTAAACGGCTTCGCACGAAGTCTATAAAGCAAGCGAATTGCCCCGCCAATCGCTCGCTTGATTTCCGGCCGGGGCTTTCGCATGTTGCGGCGTTTTTTGGGGCATTTCATGTTGGGTAGGCGTATCCTTGTGACAGGCGGAGCCGGCTTTATCGGCTCGGCGGTCGCGCGCATGATCGTGAACGACACCCCGCATCGTGTGCTCGTCGCCGACAATCTGAGTTACGCGGGCTCCCTCGACTCGCTCGTGCCGGTGGCCAGGCACGAGCGCTACGAATTCGAAAAATGCGACATCCGGGACGCGGCCGCAGTGCGCGCGCTGTTCGAGCGCTTCCAGCCCGATCTCGTAATGCATCTCGCGGCCGAAACCCATGTCGATCGCTCGATCGACGGGCCGGCCGCGTTCGCCGATACCAATGTGATCGGAACCTGCACGCTTCTCGAAGCGGCGCTCGACTACTGGCGCAAGCTGAAAAACGAAACGCGCATGCGTTTTCGCTTTCATCATGTTTCTACCGACGAAGTGTACGGCAGCCTGGGCGCGGATGGAGTTTTCAGCGAGGAATCTCCCTATCACCCCAATTCACCCTATGCGGCATCGAAGGCGGCAGCTGATCATTTCGTGCGCGCCTTTCATCACACCTACGGCTTGCCTGTCGTGCTTTCGAACACGAGCAACAATTACGGGCCGTATCAGTTTCCCGAAAAGCTCATCCCTCTCCTCATTCTGAACGGGCTCGAAGGAAAGCGCCTCCCCGTTTACGGCCGCGGCGAGAATGTGCGCGACTGGCTCTATGTCGAGGATCACGCACGCGCGCTTCTCTTGATCGCCGAACGCGGCACACTCGGCGAAAGCTACAACGTGGGGGCGTCGAACGAACGAAAAAATATCGACGTCGTGCGCATGATCTGTGCACTGCTCGACGAATTCATCCCCGATGAGAAGATCGGCAGGCGCGAGACGCTGATCGAATTCGTCGCCGACCGGCCAGGCCACGATCTCCGCTATGCGATCGATGCGAGCAAGGTCCGCCGCGAACTTGGATGGGCGCCGCGGGAAAGCTTCGAGACGGGCCTTCGCAAAACCGTGCGCTGGTATCTCGAACATCGCGACTGGTGGCAGCCGTTGCGCACACGCGTCTACGGCGGTGAGCGGCTGGGGATACGGAAATGAACGCCTCCACGATCGTATTTGGCGCCGGCGGCCAGATCGGCCGCGAACTCGTTTCACTTGCGGAAATTCGCGGACTCGATATCCGCGGGCTTACGCACGCGGAAGCCGATATTACCAATGCGGTCTCCGTGAATAAGGCTTTCGAGAAATTCAAGCCCGCGCTTGCGATCAATTGCGCCGCCTATACGGCGGTCGATCGTGCCGAGCACGAAACGGAGCTTGCAAATACCATTAACATCGACGGCGCGGAAATCATCGCAACAGTTTGCGCGTCCATGAACGTGCCGCTCATTCATCTTTCCACCGACTATGTCTTTGATGGCAACAAAAAAGGCGCCTATACGGAATCCGACGCGCCCGCGCCGGTCAACGCTTATGGGCGCTCCAAGCTCGCGGGAGAAAAACGGATTCAGGCGGCGCTGAAAGATTATGTTATTCTCAGGACCTCGTGGGTATACGGTTTTTACGGGAATAATTTTTTGAAAACGATTTTGCGCCTTACGCAAGAGCGCGACGAATTGCGGGTCGTCAGCGACCAACACGGCTGTCCGACAGCGGCAGCCGATATCGCGGAAGCGCTTCTGGTCGTGGGCGAAAAATTGTCCGCGCAAGAACCTGTCGCCGGCATCTACCACTTCGCGGGCGCTGGCCGCGCGAGCTGGTACGAATTCGCGAACGAGATCGTGAAACGTCAAAGCGCCTTCACGAACCGCTCGCCGAAAGTCACTCCGATTTCGACAGCCGGATATCCGACGCCGGCCAAGCGCCCGATGAATTCGGAGCTGAGCAGTGCGCTTTTCATCCGGACATTCGGCTATACCGCAAAGCCTTGGCGCGAACGCACGGCCGAAACCGTCGACGCTCTGTTCGCGGCAGGGCCATCGAAGGCGGCGTCATGAAGGGCATCATTCTCGCGGGCGGCGTCGGTTCCCGGCTGCATCCGATTACGCTCGCGGTGTCGAAACAGCTACTGCCTGTTTTCGACAAGCCGATGATCTATTACCCGCTGAGTGCGCTGATGCTCGCGGGCATTCGCGATATCCTCTTGATCACGACGCCGGAAGATCAAAGCCAGTTCCGCCGCCTGTTGGGCGATGGTTCGGATTTCGGCGTGCGCTTCACCTACGCGGTGCAGGAAAAGCCGCGCGGCCTTGCCGACGCATTCATCGTCGGGCGCGAATTTGTCGGCGGCGACCCGGTCGCGCTCGTCCTGGGCGACAATATTTTCTACGGCCACGGCCTTACCGAGCTTCTGCTCGCCGCCGCCGCGCGCGAGCGGGGCGCGACGATTTTTGGCTATGCGGTGAACGATCCGCAACGATACGGAATCGTCGAGATCGACGCGGCGGGAAAACCGGTTTCGATCGAGGAAAAACCCGAAAAGCCGAAATCGCGCTATGCAGTGACGGGGATTTACTTCTACGACAACCGCGTCCTCGATATCGCCGCCAAAATCAAGCCATCGCAGCGTAATGAGATCGAGATCACCGATGTGAACCGCGCCTATCTCGAGCTCGGAGAATTGCATATCGAGCTTCTCGGCCGCGGTTTCGCGTGGTTAGATACCGGCACGCACGACGCGCTCGTGGAAGCGAGTCAATTCATGCAAATTCTCGAGGAGCGGCAAGGTTTGCGGATCGCCTGTCCCGAGGAAATCGCGCTGAATTCCGGCTGGATCGACGAGGCGCGGATCAAGAAACAGATCGAGAAATACTCCAAGTCGAGCTACGGCGAATATTTAAAGCGCGTCGTTGCGTGGCGTAACATTGCGTACCGCTCTGGCTAAAATTGTCAGCGCTTGTTGGTGCTTCGCCATGCCTTGAATCGTTCGGCCGTTTGCTCGCTGGTCGACGGGTACAAGCCAAAAATTGAACTTCCCGCTTTTACCTGCTCGGCGACAAAATCCTCGAAGGCGGTCATTTCGTAGGCTTCGCCAGCGATCTCGTCCGCAATAGCAGCCGGAATGACAATTACTCCGTCGCCATCCCCCAGGATTACGTCGCCGGGGAAAACCGGAGCATCTCCGCATCCGATTGGGGCGTTGATCTCGACTGCCTGATGAAGCGTCAGATTCGTCGGTGCGCTGGGACGCTGGTGATAGGCGGGAAAATTCAAGGCAGCGATCTCGTCGGAGTCTCGAAATCCCCCATCAGTCACAATACCGGCCACACCGCGCTGCTGCAGCCTCGAAACGAGAATAGCACCGGCCGATGCCGCCCGGGGATTCTTGCGGCTATCCACGACGAGGACCGCGCCGGGCGGGCATTCTTCGACGGCCTTGCGCTGAGGATGATTGCGGTCGGCGAAGACGGAAATGGGATTGAGATCCTCGCGAGCCGGGATGTAACGAAGCGTATAGGCCTCACCCAAGAGCTTTGGCTGGTTCGGGTTGAGACGCGATACGTCCTGAATGAATTGTGTGCGTAAGCCGCGTTTGAACAGCGCCGTCGAGACTGTCGCTACGCTGACCTCTTTCAATTTCAGCCGTGTTTCCGGAGTCATCAATCGGCCCTCACTGTCGCGTGTGCAGCCCTGCGGGTAATTTTCCTCAGTTGACGTACTAATGCATTAATGGTTCAAAAGAAAGCCCAATCGCAAAAACAAGACGGGTGGCCGTCCCTCGAATTCGGCAGGGATCAAGGGAGGAACTCAATGCTCAACCGAAGAACCGTTGTCGTCGGCATAGGCGCGCTCGCGCTTGCCCGGACGCCAGCGCGGGCGCAGCCGAAAACCGAAATTACGATGAGCCGCCAGCCTGGCATCCTGTATATGCCGCTGCACATCATCGAGAAACACAACTTGCTTGAGAAGCATGCAGCCAGCCTCGGTCTTGCCGGGACAACGGTGAAATGGGTGGCTTTCTCCGGCGGCGGACCGCAGCAGGACGCACTGATCTCCGGCAATGTGGACATCATTAATACCGGAACGGGAAATCTGCTTCTGTTGTGGGATCGCACACGCGGCGGCGTCAAAGGTGTCGTCGCAAGCTCAGCGCTGCCGCTGCAGCTCATCAGCCGCGAGGCACGCATCAAGTCTCTCACGGACTACAAAGAGGACGACAGGATCGCTGTGCCAACCGTGAAGGTTTCGACGCAGGCGATCCTTCTGCAGATGGCGGCGAGCAAGCTGTTCGGTCCAGACCAATGGGCAAAATTCGATCCGCTCACCGTGCAGTTGGGACATCCCGACGCATTTATTGCGATGAAGAACGATTCGCACGAGATCAAAAACCACTTCGCGGCGCCGCCGTACGACTATTACGAACTGACGCAGATCCCCGAAACGCATGTGGTAACAAACTCGGCGGACATTATCGGCGGGCCGCTCACGCAAGGCCAATTTATCACGACGACGAAATTCGCGGATGCGAATCCCAAGATCATACAGGCCCTTCGTGCTGCCGCTGAGGAAGCAAAACAGATTATCGAAAGGGATATCGCGGCAGGCGTAGAGGCCTACCGGGCCGTCAACAACGACAAGACCCCGGCGGATGTCCTGATTGCCCTCTTAAGCCGGCCGGGCATGAGCGAGTGGAATCTATACCCGCAAGGCACCATGAAATTCGCCGCTCATCTCCATAAGGTTGGCACGCTGAAAACGATGCCGGCATCGTGGAAGGATTACTATTTGCCGATCCTGCATGACCTACCGGGCAATTGAGACGCGCAGAGTGGCGGCGGTGCCGAGCGCGCGCAAAGCCACGCATCTCGTTCAAGAAACGCTGGGCGCTTTCGAGCAACTGAAGTTGGAACGGGGCCGTCAGGCCTCTGTGCAGATTTTCGAAGTCCTGCGGGAAGCAATCATCGATCTCAGTCTGCCGCCTGGAGCCTCGCTGTCGCGGACCGAATTGGCGACGCGTTTCCGTGTCAGTTCCACTCCTCTACGAGATGCGTTCATGCGGCTCGCGGAAGAGGGACTGGTCGATATCTTTCCGCAACACGGAACGGTGGTGAGTCGTATCGATCTTCGCAAGGTGCATGAAGCCCACTTTCTTCGCCGCGCAATCGAGCTGGAAGTCGTCGGTATTGTCGCCAAGGCCCCAACTAAGGAATTGATCGCGCGGCTCCGCGATCTCTTGGCGCGGCAACGAGCAATGCACCAGCTCCGCGACAGGCGCGCCTTTACCGAGGCGGATCAGGCATTTCATCGCACGCTGTTCGAAGTAGCGAATGTCCCCGAACTGTGGTCGCTCATCCGGGGACAGAGCGGGCATCTCGATCGGTTGCGGCGTCTTCATCTGCCCTCGCCCGGAAAAGCCGATTCTATCATGGCGCAGCATCGCGCGATCATCGACGCGGTCGCCGCCGGCAACCTCGACAAGGCGCGTGATTCTATGCGCAAACATCTTGCCGACACCATCGCGAACACCGACAAAATCCGGAAAAAATTTCCGCAATATATTGCAGTTTGACGCCCAAAGGATTCGGGGCAGGATGGGCGCTGATTGCGGCGTGTCGCGCGGCGCAATCAGGCAACTACGATTTGACAAACTTTCCGATATTCGGATTCGGCAAAATTTCCAGGACGACCTCGGACGGACGACACACTCGCACGCCCTTTGGCGTCACCACGATAGGGCGATTGATTAAAATCGGGTGCGCCAGCATGAAATCGATCAACTCGTCATCGGTCCACTTCGGATTGCCGAGATCGAGTTCCGCATAAGGTGTTCCTTTTTCCCGCAATAGCTGCCGAGGCGTAATTTTCATTGCCGAGATGAGTTCGGCCAGGCGCTCGCGTGTCGGCGGGTTTTTCAAGTATTCGATGATCTCGGGCTCTTCCCCGCTTTGCCGGATCATGGCGAGCGCGTTGCGCGACGTGCCGCAATCGGGATTGTGATAGATGGTCACTTGGCTCATCGCTTGGCTCGCTGTCGGCTCGGATTGAGGGACACGCGAACAGCTTAGCAAGGCGGAACGATCTCGGCCAAGATTCGTTCCTGGCAGAGGAGACTCTCAGAGCGAGGCCAATCCCATGCGAATTCTCATTGCGTCATCGGCAGTGGCCGGCGTTATTCTGACGGTCTTGTCCTCCACTGCCTTCGCACAGACCCGACAAAAACAGCCGCAGCAGAACCGATTCTGCCTGGAAATCAGGGGCGAGAACCAGGCGCGCTGCGCCTACCAGACGCTCGCCCAATGCGAGCGTGCGAAACCGCGCGGCTCGACCGAGCGCTGCCTTGACAGGGCCTACGTTATCGCAGCACCGAGCGAACCTCCGGCTTCGCCCGATCAATCACCCTCCAAACGAGGCGTCACCAAACACGGCGGGTCTTCGAAGTAGTCAAACAACACTAAGCACGTTCAGGCGGTGAGCCACGGCCAAGGCTGTCGCGAACGATTAGCCGTCCGTTCCCGGCGTTTTCAATTGCTGTTGAAAAGGTACGGCTTTCGCGATCGAGCGTTCTGCAAAGCCACTCTCGTTCATATTCGGAAGCCGCAGCCAGCTGAAATTTTTGAATCCGGAAAGGCACGGCCTCGGCCGCGATCACATTCTTTGTCGATGCGTGCACATCGACAACATACATCGCGACGATATCGCTGCGATATTGCGCGTAGCCTTGAATACCCTCGTAATCGTTAAGAAAATCGCCGCAACCATACAGCACAAGACGTTCATGGTAGAGTTCGATTGCCTTCGGGTGATGAGAGGAATGGCCGAATATGATCGATGCATTCGCCTGATCCAACAAGGCGCGCGCAAAGCGCGTGTATTCATGCGGTATTGCGTAGCCCCAGTTCGGTCCCCAATGGAGAGAGACAACCGCGATATCGCGCGGCAAGCGCATGCTCGCGATCTGACGGGCGATCATGAGGATCGTATCGTCGGACATGTCATGAAGGAAATTGACGCCTGCGCATTGCTGCGTGGCAGCCCAGAGCGGCGGCACGCCGCTTGTCGCGAACGCGAACGACCAGATCAATAAGCGTGCCCGGTCGCCGATCTCCAAAATCGCTGGAGCTGCTGCCTCGACTGCGTTCTTTCCCGCGCCGGAACGTTTAATCTTCAGTCGGTCCAAGGCGGATAACGTATCGCGCAGTCCGTCCGGCCCGAAATCCAGAACATGATTGTTGGCCAGCACGCAGCAATCGATCGGCACGTCGGCGAGACAGCCCGCATTTTCCGGGCTTACCCGATAATTGATGCCCTTATCCGCAAAATCGCCGGATCTGGTGATGCTCGTTTCGAGGTTGATAAGGCTGGCGTCGGGCTTCGCGCGCCTTAATTCGTCGAGGAAGGCGCCCCAAAGGTAAGCACTGGAAACTGGGCGCGGGATTGCGCCGTTCATACGCTCCGCGAGGCGGACATAGTCGAGCGCTGACGAGACGTACGGTTCGCGGAGTTCCGGGTCGCATGGGTCTGGAAGCACCTGGTCGATGCCGCGGCCGATCATCACGTCGCCGCACAAAACCACGCGAACTCTATCGTTTCTCGTTTTCCAAGCCATCGCCATGATTTAACGCGAATTGCCCCAGATTGGCGGATCCACGCGAAATTCACGGCAGAGAATTTTCCGAGATGGAAATGGTGCCGGGGCGGAATCGAACCACCGGCACCATGATTTTTAGTCACTTGTCCAACCAACTGCGCTAGGGGGCACGTGTTCCGACGATTTGGCGCCGGTCCCCACAATCTCGCCGCCATTTTTGTGTGGTGGTGGACGAATCTGAACCTCCAAAAGCGTGTTGGGTCGACCCACGGCACGGGGAGAACGGGGAGAGTATCGATCCCGATGCGAAAGAATCTGCGCCCGATCGTTTCGCTGCTCCTGGGAGTAGCGTTCCTGCTGGCAGGCAGCGGCATGCAATTCACGTTGCTTCCGCTGCGTGGCAGCGCTGAAGGTTTCGGCGATCTTGCGCTTGGCGTCATCGGCTCGGGCTATTTCGTCGGCTTCGTCAGCGGCTGTCTGCTTGGACCCTACGTGATCCTGCGTGCGGGACACATCCGGGCATTTACGGCGATGGTGGCGGTCACGGCCGCCATGGCGCTTGCCTACGCGCTCGCGCCGACGGTTCCCGCCTGGATAGCGTTCCGTGTCGTAACGGGTCTTTGCCTCGCCGGCCTCTATCTGGTTGTTGAAAGCTGGCTCAATGACGGCGCTTCCAACGAAACGCGCGGACTCGTGCTTTCGTCCTACGTAGTGGTCAGTTACGGCGCTATCACGCTCGGCCAGGCGCTGGCGACGCTTTATCCGGTCGTTGAGGCCGGGAGCTTTATGGTCGCCGCCATGCTTTCCTCGTTGGCGACTGTTCCGGTGGCATTGACCCGCTCGGCGCAACCGGCGCCGATCACAATTGTCCGTTTTCACCCGGGGCAGATCTACCGCGAGGCTCCGGTCGCGCTGATTGCGAGTTTTGTGATCGGTTGCGCCAACGGCGCATTTTGGGGACTCGCGCCGCTCTCGGCCGCCCGGAGCGGCCTCAGCGTCGATCGTGCAGCGCTCTTCATGAGCCTCGCAGTGCTGGCCGGAGCGATTGCGCAGTGGCCGGTCGGCCATCTGTCCGATCGCGTCGACCGCCGCTTGGTGCTACTCGCGCTCCTGATCGGCGCCGCCGTTGTAGGCATCGTCATTTTTCTGACCTCCGCGTCCGGCCCAATACTGCTGTTGCTCGGTATTTTGTTCGGCGCGCTCGCGCTGCCAGGCTATTCGCTCGCGGCCGCCCATGCCTACGATAAGACGCCGGCAAGCGATGCTGTCTCGGTCGCTGCCACGATCCTGCTCGCCAATGGTCTCGGCTCAGTGATCGGCCCGCTTGTCGCCGCTGGCTTCATGTCGACGGAAGGACCGCGCGGACTGTTCCTGTTCACCGCGCTGACGCAGGCGCTGCTGGCAGTCTACGTGTTTTATCGCACACGGGTACAACGTCCGCTCGCCTCGCGGCAAAAGACCGAGTTCGATCTTGCCGCAACCGCTCCTGTGGGCGGGGTCGTCACGCACGAGGCGCCAGATCCTGCAGATCCTTCGATCATCCTCCCGGAAGCTTATACGGTGGCGCCTATGAGTGACACTTCACGCATCACCGGCGCATTTCTTGCGGAGTCCGTAGCCAGAGAATCGGCTGAAGGCTGAGTGGTGCAGGATGTAGTCTGCAGCGATTCAGCCTCTGGCTAGGCCGTTCCCCTATAACAGCGAAAAGAACAGGGAAAAATTAGATTTTCTCGCATCTCCACGCAGGACCTAATGAATTGGCAATAAAATCAATGCATTCTCTCTAAATTCCCTGAGTGAACATCGGCGATCTGGGAATTCCGAATAGAGATCGTCTTAAACTCACGAATTATCGTTGTTACGATTCTACGTTCCTCCGATTAAGATCCCCGTTCCGAGAACCAGCGAACCTCCTAACACGATCTGGAACACAGCCCGCCAAAATGGCGTTTCCATGTAACGATTTTGAATAAACGCAATCGCCCACAATTCTACGAAGACGATCGCCACTGCCAACGTAGTTGCTGTCCAGAAATTCTGGATGAGATATGGGAGAGCATGACCAAGACCACCTAATGCGGTCATCAATCCTGAGGCGATGCCGCGCTTAAGTGGCGAGCCACGGCCAGAAATCACACCATCATCGTGCGCTGCTTCGGTGAAGCCCATTGAAATTCCTGCGCCCACGGCGGCCGCAAGTGCGACTGTAAATGTCGTTGAGCTCGAGTGCGTGGAGAACGCCGTTGCAAAAATCGGCGCGAGTGTTGAAACAGAACCATCCATTAACCCAGCAAGTCCGGGTTGCACCCAAGTAAGAATGAATTGCCGAAAAGCCTTACGCTCCTCTTCCTTTCCCGGTTCACCTCCCGCCACGTCCACCTGCAGCTTGTCCGCCCTGCTCTCATGCATTCTTTCGGCCGCAGCAAGGTCGCCAAGCAGCTTTCGAGTTGCCGGATCCGAGCTGGATTGAGCGGCGCGTGTATAGAAAGCGGCAGCATCGTCCTCCATGCGGCTGGCTTCCTGCCGAATACGCTCCAGCCCCAGATTCTGAACAAGCCAAATCGGCCGACGCCAGTAATAGCCAGCGACATGCTCTCGCCGAATTAACGGAATGGTTTTTCCGAAGCGCCGTTCATAGATGTCAATCAGCAAACGGCGATGATCATTTTCCTCCTCCGCCATCTGGTCGAAAATCCGGGCAGACGCGGGAAACTTCTCCCGCAGTTGCTCTGCGTAAGACGAATAGATGCGCGCGTCGTCCTCTTCGGAGGAGATGGCAAGCGCTAGTATCTCGGATTCTGAAAGATCGGAGAAACGTCTTCGGGAGCCAAAATACGGGACCATTTCGTGTAACCCTGTTTATAGAAGGGGTGTCATGCGATCATGCCGAGAAAAGTATTCTCGCGCATGCGCAAGAAATTCAGCGTCGGTGAAGCGACCGGTACGTTCGACGGTATTTATTTTTTGTGCGAGAGCCGGGTCATTCGATCTTAGATGCTTGATAAATTCGATACGCGCGTTCGCAGGTCCAGCCACAAGAATTGCGCCGGCTTGCCGAATGTGTTGAGCCACCTTGTCGTAGAAATCCTGATCTTCGGCTGCATGCCCGCTGCCGATCGAATTCGCTTTGTGATGGATATTGCGGACAGGGTGTTCGGGATGAACGACTAACTTATCCGATTGATCGGCGTTGAAGCTGAATACGCGCGCCTCGTGGTGATCGATCCACACCGCCATGTGAAAATGTTGCTGCATATTCTCCTCCTGCTGTGTTTTCCTGCGGCTTCATAAGGTTGGATCCTTTGATTTGCGTCAAAAGCGCACTGTCGAAAGATGCTTAGAAATAAACATGATCCATCCCTCGATTAGTGTCTATGTGAGTTCAGGCGCCGCATCTGATCGGCGCGTCAACATTGCTTGCGAACTCACTCAAAAAATGAACGCAAAATTAGTCGGCTTGGGCTGCCAATCTATTTCCAGCAAGGCTTTTCCCAATGGCCCGGTCAGCAATCGACTCTTAAAGCTTGAGTTTGAACATGCGACCGCGGAACTAACACAGCGGGAAAAGCGATTTCGAGAGCTTGCCACTTGCAAGACTCCGCACCTCGAATGGCGCGGAAGCAACGATTATCCTCTCAAAGCCTTCATAAACAAGCTCAGATCCGTCGATCTTCTCGTCATCGGTTCCGATTCCGAGGCGCCACTCGAACATCGCTTCAATCCCGCCACGATCATCATGCAGGCGGGGCGGCCGATTTTGTACGTGCCCGACCACGTCAAAACCGTTCCCTTTCGTCGGGCGATTATCGCCTGGAAGGATGGGCGTGAGTCACGGTGCGCACTTGCCAATGCATTGCCTTTTTTAAAAATAACGAAAGATATTTTGCTTCTTGGAATCTGCGAAGAAGCACAAACTCAGCAAGAAGTACACGAGATCCTATCCGATGTCGGCTCTTATCTGCTCGGTCATGAGATTACTGTAGAGCCTAAAGTCGCACATTCAGGAAATTATTCCGTAGCGGAAGAGCTCCTCTTGCAAGCGAAACAATACGACGCCGATGTTATCGTCGCCGGCGCGTATGGCCGCAGCCAAATCGGTGAATGGATATTCGGAGGCGTGACTGAAGTCCTTCTCAATCAGCCACCCTGTGCCTGTTTGTTATCGCATTAAGGAGATCGCCATGAATCGAGCTGAGGCGGAATCTTGGGCGGCAACGATTGTGTTCCTGACTCTCTTGGGCGTTTTAATCGCTCTTATGCTTATTTGGCTCCCACCGGTTCTCATCGACTAAAAAGCGCACCCGAAACTTCGGTGCTCTTCTGTCATTGAATGCCGCAGCTAAACTAGCGCCTCCAAAGGCAGATTTTGATTCAGCGCACATTCTTCGTTTGACCGAGATTAATATTCCCGCGGAGCAGCCGCCTAAACTTTCATAAGTTACGCGAAGGCAATCATGAATGTGCGCAAGATTATGATAGCGCCGGCGGTTACCGTGAAGCCGAACATTTCGGTGATCGAGCTAGCCAAGCTGATGGCCGAAAAGCGTATCAGTGGCGTTCCGGTCGTCGAAGAAAGCGGCAAGCTGGCGGTATTGTAACGGAACGCGATCTCATCCGACGGTACGAAATCTCGACAGAAAAGCAGCGTTCCTGGTGGCTGCGAATGCTGGTGGGGGAAGCAATTCTCGCCGGCGAATATGTGAAAGCTCACGCCAAAAAAATCCGCGATATCATGACGACCAAGGTTGTGTCCGTTCATCCCAACGATTCAATTCGATACCTTGTCGATCTCATGGAAAAGCATGCAATCAAGCGCTTGCCTGTCGTCGAAAACGACCGCGTTGTAGGCGTCGCGAGCCGCGCCGATCTGATCCGTGCTTTTGCAGAGTTACACGGCGCTATCGGCATTGAAGCTGATGATCGATATATCCGCGAGAAACTGCTCACTCATCTGGCAAATCAGCCTTGGGCGCATCTCGACCTCGTGAATATCAATGTGACAGAAGGCGTCGTCGAGCTGACCGGTTTGGTTCGCAGCGACTCTGAGCGAAGTGCCATCCGAGTTGCGGCAGAAAGCATGTGGGGCGTGAAGCAAGTTGTTGATCGGATGACAAAGCAGCTCCTTACTGCCGATCTGTGACGCCGATCGCCTGCAAAGCATGCAGCATGGTGGTGCTGAGATCGGCGTTCGCGTCGATACGCGTCCACTCAGCGCTTAGGTTTGAAGGGCTTCTCTGCTGCATTGCTACTTTTGCGTCAGCATCCGATGCATCCCTTTTCCTTTTTGCGATACGTTCAAGACGGACGCTTAAATCCGCATCGAGATACAGGCCCGCAAGCGGGACGCCGCATCTTTTTGATAATTTTAGGGCTGCATCCCGCGTCGCTTCATGCAGAAATGTCGCATCAAGAATTACAGAGTGTTTGGCCTGTAACGCGGACTCCGTTTTCTGAAAGAGGCGCTCATACACTTTTCCAGAAACATCGGATCTGTAAGCTTGGCTTGGCAACAGCTCCGTTTCGCTCGCATGAAAGAGCTGTTTTCGTTCAATATCGGAGCGGAGAATGACCGCTCCGGGCGCCGGGGAAAGATGAGATGCCAGCAATCTCGCAAGCGCAGATTTTCCCGATCCCGACAGGCCGCCTACCACTACTAGTCGCGGCGCATCAGGCCGCAAAAACTCGACAGCCAAATTGAAATAACGCGTCGCACTCTTTGCGAGATTTTCGTTGGCCCGGGCAGAACGCGCTAACTCGGTCGCGCAAATTTTCGCACGTATCGCCGCGCGCATTGACAAAAATAACGGCAATAACGCAAGCCCCGGCAGGTGCTCTTCTCTATCGGCCTCAATCAGGTATCGGTTGAGCACAATGTTCGCGGAATCGCGCGCACCCCTCTCCCAGAGATCCATCAGCAAAAACGAAAGTTCGTAAAATACATCGCCCGAAGCAAGCAATGGGTCGAATTCGATCGCATCGAAAGGCGTCGGATTTCCGTCAATCAAGGCGATATTCCTGAGATGGAGATCTCCATGTCCTTCGCGCACAAAACCAGCTGCTGCGCGTGCGGATAACAGCGCCTTGTTAGATTCGAGTTTTTCTTTCGATTGCAGCGTTAGAACCCGAACTTTCCCGGCATCAAATAGATCCGGATGTGTCTTCAGGTCCCTTTCGTTTTCCTCAATGACAGTTGAAAGCGAACCTTGCCACATCTCGCTGCGGATAACCGGCGCATCCGCATGCATTCGCGCCACCATTCGCCCAAGTTCATCGGCGAGGTCATTTGTAATTGATCCGTATTCCGCGAGCCGATCCAGCGTAAGGGATTCATCGAATCGCTTCATAACAACGGCCCATTCGATTGGTGTGCCCTCTCCCTCAAGGCTTAGCCGTCCGTTGAAATCCTTAATCTCGGCGACCCTCAGATAGAGATCGGGAGAGAAACGACGATTTACAGTTACTTCCTGAAGGCAAGCGGCCTTCCGCTTCTCCGGCGTCGAATAGTCGAGATATGGAAACCGCACGCTTCGCTTCACTTTGTATGCGCGATTACCGGCCAGGAAAACGGTGGAGGCGTGCGTATCGATTCGCTTTACTTCGAGACCGCCATGCGTTCTCGGATCGGCAAGATAGGCGAAGACGCGATCCTGCGTATCTACGTCTTTTTTATCCGTCCGGTTCCTGTCTCGCCCAAATCCGAACGGTTTTGGCATTTAATCTTCTGCGAATTTCAGTTGCAGAATACGGATGCCGTTCGTCACGGACGACACGCCTTTCACGTTGCCGGCCAGCACTTCCAAGGCTTTGGCTTGTTGTATGTCGGACACGGTTCCAAGCAGAGTCACCCTCCCGTTGTCGACCGTAACATCGACAGGCGACCCCGGTAGCCATGGCTGTCGCGAAACCTGTTCGAGTATGTGTTGCCGAATCGCTTGATCGCTGTCTTTGAGCGGCGGCAGCGCATGTCCGCGTTCGGCGACAACACGCATCATGTCCGAACGGGTTAGCATTCCAATTAGCCGCCCCTTCCTCGTTACAGGCAGCCGCTTGATGTAATTTGTTTCCATTATCTTCGCTGCATCTTCGAGCGGGGCGTATTCGTCGACGGTCATTGGATCGGGGGTCATAACCTCTCTCACCCTTCTCCCGTGTTCGTGAACGTATTCGCCGGCAAGCTTTCCGGGCATGAAATATGCGAGCCATCCCAGATGCTTGCGCCCGGTTCCCAATTCTGCCCGACGCAAGAAATCACTCTCGCTCAGCATACCAACAAGCGCGCCGTCGGCGTCGACAACCGGAAGGCCGCTGATCCGATACTCGATCATTTTTTTAATGGCGTCGCCGATTGTCTGATCCTGTGAGACAGTGATCACCATAGGTATCATGGCGTGTAGAACGAGCATGAAAGCTCCTCTCTAAATGACGGCGTGCGGCGACCTTAATGCAGGGTGATGATTTTCGGCGTTTTCTCCTCCCCCGGGGAAAGAATTACAGCCCCGGATAAAGGCTCGATCCAAGCCAATTCGCTTGCCACCGATTTCACGCCCGGCACGTTTTCAACAAGAACCTTGATCGCTTCTTCCTGCCGTTCATCGTAAACGACTCCGCTTATCCGCGCGTTCCCGTTCTTCACTTGAATATCGAGGAGCGGGGCGACGAGCCATTGCGCTTGTTGCACCTCTTCGAAAATCCTGCCTCGTAATTCCTGATCGCTTTTCTTCGGCATCGGCATGCTTTTTCCTTGCATCATAATGGCTTTGATCAAACTCGCTCGCGTCAATATGCCTATGATACGATCTCCCCTCATGACCGGGAGCCGCTTAATCTTGTGCTCTTCCATCAACTTGGCCGCGCTCTCAAGATCGGTCAATTCCGTGACGGTGACCACCGGTGCTTTCGTCATGACGTCTTCGACCGTTCGGCCATGGTCATGAATATATTCTGAAGCAAGTCTTTCGGCGTTAAACAAAAAGCCAAGCCAACAGCTGCGGCGGCGTTCGGTGCCGATTTCCACGCGGTGCAAAAAATCACTTTCGCTCAAGATGCCAACCAGCGCGCCCTCGTCATCAACTACGGGAAGTCCGCTGATTTGGTGTTTCAGCATCAGCCGGATCGCGTCGCGTATTGGCGCCCTGCGGTTGATCGTGATCGCATAGGGCATCATCACGTTGACGACAAACATTGGCAAAATCCTAAAAGATTTTTCCAAAAATAGCCGTTCGCCCCGTAAGCGCCCTTGATCTGGCTCAAGCTTCTTGCAGAGAGACGGTAGAGCTGCGGATTATTTCTGCAGCGACAGGAGATAAGCTCCGATATCGTCCGCCTCCTCGCGGCTAAGCCCGCGATCCGGCATTGCCGGGTGAGGTGACATCAATAATTGAGCCAGCGTTTTGGCGTTTATATTGCTCCGTTGCGCCACTTCTTCGAAAGGCGGAGCCACCATCATATTGTGCGGCTTGCTTTCTCGGGGAAGGTGACAAGAACTGCACCACATCGCAGCGAGTTCCTGGCCGCGAACAGCATCGCCAGCTTTGGCTCGCATACCGTTTGATGAGAGCGCGAGGAACATGCCCAATACGAGCATAAATCGCCAGCAGATCATCATAAAGCCGGCGAGAAAAACACAAAAAATAAAGCGATCACCACAACAGAAATAACGACGGCGGTGAAGAAAGGAGCGAAATTTCCTTGCCCGAAAGCAGTCATTTGAAAACACCCGTTTGGCCAATTTATAAATATATTAATCGGGATTACCTGAATCTCGTTGATCTGGATCAAGCCGATGTATCGCGCCTTTGCTACGAGCATGCACGATGATTGATGCCATTCGAAAACATCCTACAGTTACGATCATATTGCTTTGGGCGATTTGCTATCTTGTTTGGGTCTACGTCGTGCCGTCCCCCTGGGTCGATGCTATCGAAAATTATCTCCAAAAAAAGATCATTCGCGTCGAACATAGCCCCACGCGCAGCAGCATTAAATTTTAGCGTTTGAATGGGCGCTGTTTCATACTAGCCGCCGGCGCGGCGTAGGAGGCGGTGAGAACTCGGTTCGTCCCAGCCGGAGAACAAGCTGCGGATTGCTTTTCATCGAGCCCAGCATCGCCAGCCGGAAACGAGTATTGTCGACCTCGCAAGGTTGGTTCAAATAGGAGACACGCAGTCCGATCCGCTGGGCGCACAAGAGAAATGAACCCAGCGCCTCGCCACAAAAGAGCCAATCGCGCTCAGTGTCGAACGGCGTCGAAAAAATAGCGAAAGCGGCCGAATTATTGATCAATTCCTGATCGCGAGCCGCTTTCCCTTGGCCGACATCGAAGGTTCGTACAAGCAGCGGGCCAATATATATGGCCGTAAGGCCGCTAATGCCGATGGATGTCGACGGAATTCCATCCATCGCCGATGTCTTTGGCAAGCGTAGCCAAGAGGCCAACTCCCGCAAGAAGGATGGGTTGTCGAATTGAGCCTTGTCCGCATCCATAATGATCTGCGCCAAAGATGCCTTTTCGGTGCCGTCAGTAATCCAGGTAATGCGCGCACGATCGGAACCCGCTGCGAAGGAAAGAAGTTCTTGTTCCTCGTTTGTTACGGGCGCGGAATCAAAGGCATGACGATTGGTTCTGCGCGCCAGGATGTCATCGAGCAGAGGCAAATTTGGTGACCCCGGATCGTAGCGTTTGAGCCAAATCCGGGCCAGGACATCTTGGTTTGCCCGGTCGGGAAACCGTTCGATACTCAGCAAACAGCCAAACGCGCGTGCGGCAATCTCGAAAAAAGCAAGGAACGCCCCGCATGAAATAATCAGCTCCCGATCGAAAGGATCCGAGATCGGTAGTGAACGCGAACGATCCGCGAGCAGATCGATATGATCCCGGGCAATGCGCACTGCCCAAGGCTGGCTATTGTGGTTTGACGGCGCGAGAACAGCATAGCGGAGAAAGAAGCGCAGCTTCTCAATCGCCGTTCCGTTTCGGGGGAATGCGGCAGCGTCTACTTGCCAAGGATCTGCAGACTGATCGTAATTTTCTGATGCGCTTATGTTCGCCAGCATCGCTATTTATTGCGCCAGCCATCATTTCACGTTTTGATTTAGCGCAATGAAAATCCTATTTTTCAAAAAGGCCCGCGACCAGCGCCATGCGGACGAGTTCCGATAGGCTATCCGCCTGCATCTTGCTCATGACGTGCGCCCGATAAATTTCGACCGTTCGCGGGCTGATCTGATGATCGGCAGCGATTACTTTATTCGGCTGACCGGCGATGAGCCCCTCCAGAACCTGCCGCTCGCGCTGCGAGAGCAAGGCGAGCCTTGAGAGGATTTCGGCTTTCTCTGCGCCCTTTTTTGCATCTTTTTCATAGCGATCGAGCGCGGAACGCGTTGCCTTCAGCAGAACCTCATCGTCAAAGGGCTTTTCCAGAAAATCGATCGCACCTTCCTTCATGGCTTCGACGGCGAGAGTGACATCGCCGTGGCCCGTCATGACGATTACTGGAAGATCGATCGGCGTTTTCTTCAACCTGTGCAACAAGTCGATTCCCGACAATCCAGGCATCCTCACGTCGGTAAGCACGCAGCCTCCTTTAATTTCAGGAAGCGCGCGCAAGAACGCATCGGCGGACTCATACGTGCGCACATCGAGCTTTGCCGATTTCAACAGAAAGCGTAACGAATCGCGCATCGCGGCATCGTCGTCGACCACGTGAACTGTCTTACCCGGCATCGGCTTCTTCCTCGGCTTCGATGGCCGGCAGGGTAATCTTGAAAATCGTACCCCCGCCGGGATTCGGTTCGATCCAAATTCGTCCGCCATGATCTTCGACAATCGCCCGCGAAATAGAAAGGCCCACACCCATTCCATGCGGCTTGGTTGTGAAGAACGGTTGGAAAAGATGTTCGGCAATCTCTGGCGAGATACCGGTTCCCGTATCGGCAACCGAAATTTCGATCGTATCCGGCTTCGTTTTTTTCGTCGTAAGAGTGAGTTCTCGTCGATCGCTGTTCTGCATCGCTTCCAACGCATTCCGTATCAAGTTTACAAGCACTTGTTGAATTTGGATGCGGTCAACCAGCACCAGATCGACGAAATTTCCAAAATTGACCCTTGTTCTGACACCTGTTTCACGCGCGCCGACAAGCGCCAAGGCACTCGCCTCTTCTGCAACCTTAGCAATGGTTTCAACACGTTTTTCGCTTTCCCCTTGGGAGACGAATTCGCGTAAACGGCGGATGATTTGGCCGGCCCGCAATGCTTGATCAGCGGCTTTGTTAACGGCGCCGCGGACCGCAGCCGCATCGTCGCCGCTCAACTCCTCCAGCATCCGGCTTGAGCCCTTTAAATAATTCGCGATCGCGGAAAGGGGCTGGTTTAACTCATGGGCAAGTGTCGAGGCCATTTCTCCCATCGCGGTCAACCGCGAGATCTGGACGAGTTCCGCCTGCAACTCTTGCAAACGCGTCTCTGTTTTTTGCCGTTCGGTAAGATCGCGAATGAATCCCGTAAAGTAGCGCCGATTGGACGATTTCATTTCTCCAACAGCTAGTTCCATTGGAAATGTCGACCCATCTTTTCGTTCGCCGACAACAACGCGGCCGATCCCGATGATTCTGCGCTCACCTGTTGCGAGATAACGGCGAATGTAACCGTCATGATCTTGCCGGTAAGGCGAAGGCATCAATATCTTGACATTCTGGCCGACGACTTCTGCCGCAGGATAGCCGAATAGTCTCTCCGCTGCGGCGCTGAATGATTGAATGATGCCTTCCGTATCGATCACGACCATCGCATCCGGAACCGTATCGAGAATGGATTTGAGGTGCGCCTCCCGTTCACGCAAATCTTCAGTCACGGCTGCCGCATTCAACCGCATTCGCCTGAAACGTTCGCCTACGATCGAGATCCCAATGCCGATCGCAGCGAAAGCCAGCAGCAGCAGCGCCTCCCCCTTGGGCAATTCGAGCCAGATCTCTTTCCAAGCAATCAGATAGAGAGTGCTCAACCCCGTTGCAAAAATCCCCGGTCCTACGCCGCCAATCAAAGCTGCAAGAAGCACGGCCGGCGTAAAAAAAAGAAAACGAACATCGCTGCCACCAAGGGAAATCAGAATGGTCTGGGCCAGCATCGCAAGAGCAACGCACAGGATTGCGATACCGTATGACCGTGCCACAGCGATTTTCTCATTCTCAGGACGAAATGAATGCATCAGCAGTGCCGCAATTTATCATGCCGAATTAAGGGATCTAACCTACGGGATTCTACTTAAGAGAAAGATCTGAATTTCGGGGGATTTTTCAATTGCTTAAAAGCGGCTCAACAGGAGAACGCACCATGTTGACGCAAAGCGAAAGCGGTAAAATTCCTGCCCCTCCTTTCATTCGTACGATAGAGCGAAATGCCGCCTCAAAGACGACCGATCAGCGAAGGAGCCTCGATGAAATACTCGAGTTGATGGGCGCCAAGATCGAATATGACCGCAACAACGAAATCTATGGCGAAGGCGAATCAGCAGAATTTATTTACAAAGTCGTCAGCGGCGCTGTCCGCGTTTACAAAATTCTCGACGACGGCCGCCGTCAAATCAACGGTTTCTATCTTCCAGGCGACATCATCGGCATCGAAGCGTCAAGCGAACATCATTTTTCCGCGGAAGCAGTCGTTAAATCTCGCCTACTGGTTATTAAACGCAGCGCAGTTCTCACGCTGGCGGCGCGTCAGAGTGAAATCGCAAGCGAACTTTGGTCCATCACCGCGCGTGAGCTCGATCATGTCCAGAACCTCATGATCACGCTCGGCCGAAAAAATGCGCTTGAACGCGTTGCGGCTTTCTTGCTGGAAATGGCCAAGCGAGCCCGCAGCTTTACGATCGAGCTTCCGATGTCTCGGCAGGATATTGCCGACTATCTCGGTCTGACGATTGAAACCGTTTCCCGCACCTTCACGCAACTCGAAAACGAGCAGGCGATCGAATTGCCAGCGTCTCGGCGTGTAGTTCTTCGCAACCGAAATTTATTGTCACGGCTGAATGCGTAGAGGGTCGCATGATTACGGCTTTAAAGACACGCTCCACAGCAAATCCTCATCTGCCAAAAAGCTTCCGTCATGTGCGGCTTGAGCTTGCGAGAGAAGCTGGGAGTCCCGAAGGGCGATCCGATACGGGTTATCTCCTTTGGGTACCGCTGGATGCCAGCGGCAAGATAGACACGAAACCCTGGAAAGAATTTCGCGATTATTACCGCGTTTTGAAATTCCGGCCAGCTCAAGCAAACGAAATCGGTCATCTCGTACATCGGAAAAACGGCGGCTGGACGTTGCAGTACGACATATCGGGCGAGGACGCCGAGGAAGAAGGCTTCCACCTCGAAGATGAGCATCTCGTACCGGGCGAATACGTTTCGATCCGGGAGAAAGAAAAGACGCACGTCTACAAAGTATCCACGGTCGAGCATTATTAATTGTAACAGGCCGGCAATGATCCGCGATCTTGTAGTGAATCTGGCAACGACCACGAAACATGACCGCGCGCGCGACTACGCTCTCTCAATTGGAGAGCAGTTCAACGTTCATGTAACGGGAATTGCGTTTGCCTTTGAACCGATCATTTCCGTGATGAGCAACGTCGAGGGGTTGCCCGCAACTTATATTGAAGAAGAGCGCGCCGCGAACGAACAAGCGGCCCGAACAGCCAAAGAGAAATTTCTTCAATTAAACACCGCCGTCCGATGCGAATCATATTCGCCTCAAGTTACTGTATCGGGCGCGGCTAGCTTGTTTGCCAAGTTTAGCCGGAATTACGATCTCTGCGTTGTCGAGCAAGCGAACACGTGTACAAGCCATTACGATTTTCTTATTGAAGCCGCATTGTTCGATAGCGGGCGGCCCGTATTCGTTATTCCCTACATTCACGAGAAGCCAGCAAAATTCGAAACCGCACTCGTTTGCTGGGACGGAAGCAGGCAGGCTGCGCGGGCCACGGCTGACGCGATGCCCTTTTTGCGTAAAGCGAAAAGAATTCAGATCATAACAGTGGCGGAAGCAAACAAAGTTACCGAAGATTTGCCCGGCGCGGAGATCGCCCAGCATCTCTCGCGGCATGGGCTGAGCGTGCAAACAAAACGTATCGACGTTGAAGATATCGACATTGCAAATGTAATCTTGACCCATGCCACGGACATAGACGCTAACTTTATTGTGATGGGTGCTTACGGGCATACCCGATTGCGAGAATTCATCTTCGGTGGCGTTACCGCGCAAATTCTTGCGACGATGACAGTTCCGGTGCTGATGTCGCACTAGGCGGTCATAGACTGAGCTTTACTAGCTTGATCGACATGTCGTCGGGACTAGTCGATATTTTAAAACCGAGCTCTTCGCACATTTTCAACATCGACGTATTTCCGCTTAGGACCTCACCCTCAATTCTCTGAAGCCTGACGGATCGCGCGTACTCAATAATCAATTGCATCAAAAGCCGGCCGAGACCGAGGCCTTTTAGGTCAGAACGAACGAGAACAGCATATTCACCCGCTTCGAAATTCGCGTCGATATGAAGCCGCACCACCCCCAGGATTTCCCGCCGATCGGCATCTAGCGCGATCAGCGCGATCGCGCGGTTGTAATCAATCTGCGTAAGCCGTGCGATGAAAGCGCTACTGAAATCCTTGACCGGCGCAAAGAAGCGTAAACGAAGGTCTTCCGCAGATATTTTCTCCAGGAATTTGCGAAGCAGACTCTCGTCCTCCGGACGGATCGGACGTATAAAAATGCGTTTTCGATCCCCGAATTCAGCCTCTCGCTCCCATTCGCTCGGATAGGGCTTGATTGCAAAATTCGGGTTGGTGGGAGCGGACTTGGCTTGCGGAGAGACCGCAACGCGGGCATCCAGCGCGATTACCCCCTCCTCGTCCGCCACGAGTGGATTGATATCCACTTCGCTAATCTCGGCAAAATCAGCGGCCATCTGCGAGAGCTTCACGAGCGTAAGCGCGATCGCGCTCTCATCGGCCGCGGGAATATTGCGGTATGCTTTCAAACGACGGGCAACGCGGGTTTTGCCGATCAACCGTTGCGCCAGTCCCAGATCAAGCGGCGGAAGACCTAACGCCTTATCGTTGATGACTTCCACTGCGGTACCGCCCCGCCCGAACAATACGACCGGTCCGAATGTGGGGTCGGTTGCTATGCCGGCGATGAGTTCCCGCCCGTTTGGTTTTTTCAGCATGGGCTGCAAGATCACGCCTTTTATTACGGCATCCGGCCGAGTCTTTTTTGCTCTTTCGAGCAACGCCGCCGCGGCATTATGTACTGCTTCTTCGTCGCGGAGATTCAACTCTACGCCGCCGACATCCGATTTATGGAAAATGTCGCGGGAAAAAATCTTGGCTACGACCGCCTTATAAGTTTTGAGCAAGACGGCGGCGGCTCTTCCCGCATGTTCCGGCGTGTCGGCAATCGTGACGGGGAGGATTGGAATACGATAAGCCCCAAACAACGCTTCGATCTCATCGGGATCGAGCCACTTTCGCTTTTCTTCGACGGCTTTTCGAATGACGGCGTGTGCACTCGCCCTATCGGGAGAAAAATCATTCGGGAGACTCGGCGGAACCTTCGAGAGCGCTTCTTGCGCTTTTTGATACCGAACGAGGTGCATAAATCCGCGCACGGCCTCGCTTTCGGTGAGAAAGTGCGGGATTTTCGATTCCGCGAAGATATCCGCCGTTTCCGGATTTTCCCCGACCCAAGCACAAAAGACCGGTTTCGGTCGTACAGTATTGCGACTTTTCTTCACCACTTCGCTGACGCGCCGCGCAGTTTCAATCGGCAACGACAACGCCGTCGGCACTTGCAGGACAAGAACCGCGTCGTTTTCCGAATCCGCAAGAAGTGCCCTGAGCGCAAGCTCGTACCGGTCAGCGTCGGCGTCGCCTACAATGTCGACCGGATTTGACCGCGACCATATCGCGGGAAGATATGCGTCGAGTTGACTTTTCGCGGCGTCAGAAAGCCGGGCTAGCTTTCCATTATAGTCATTCAATCGATCGACCGCCATAACACCGACGCCGCCACCATTCGTAAGGATCGCGAGACGATCGCCCGAAAATGGTTGCGTGCGCGCCAGCGTTTCGGCGGCATCAAAAAATTCGTCAAGATCAAATACTCTTAGAATGCCTGCGCGTTCGAGCGCTGCGTCGTAAACGGCATCGGAACCAGCGAGTGCCCCGGTATGAGTCGCCGCGGCAACCGCTGCTTGTTTGTGACGGCCACTCTTGATGGCTATAACGGGTTTTATGCGAGCCGCAGCGCGTGCCGCCGACATAAATTTACGGACATCTTTGACCGATTCGATGTAGGTCAAGATCGAGCGTGTCGCGGGATCTAAGGCGAAATAATCGAGCAGATCCCCCACATCGATATCGGCCATGTCGCCGATCGACGCGACAGCCGAAAAACCGATCTTGCGTTGGGTGCCCCATGCAATAATGCCGGCCGCCACGGCTCCCGATTGGGAGATGAGCGCAATATCACCAGCAGGCGGCATTTGGGCGGAGAAGCTTGCGTTCAACCGGGCGGTGGGATTTAAAAGACCGATGCAATTCGGCCCAAGTATCCGCATGCCGAAACGCCGGGCATTGGCGGTCGCCAATTCAAGGAGCGAGCCACGGCCGTGCCCGAGGCCAGCGGTTACGATAATCGCCGCCCCAATTCCTTTCCTGCCAGCAGCTTCGACGATTTCTGGAATCGCCGGCGCAGGCGCGGCCAAAATGGCGAGATCCGGCGTTTCCGGAAGCGCCTGTAAATCCTTAAATACTTTTATTCCTTCGATCTCCGCATGAAGATCGACAAGCCAAATTTTCCCTGCAAATCGCGCCGATTGCAGATTATTCAGAATAACGCGCCCGACCGAAGTCGGTCGGGCGCCGACGCCGACGACCACAATGGACTGTGGATCGAAGAGCTGCTGCAGCCGATAGGTCGACATCCAGCAACCGTAAGCCGAACCCGAAAGACTGCCTAGACGGTGGCCCTAGACTAGCTCCAACGCGCGCGTTGTGCCTTCTTGATGTTCTTGCGATATGCCGCTCGCTGGCGCGTTGTGGGTTTTTCCCGTTCGGGCACGTTTCTTCTTGGCTTGGCGAAAAAGATATCGCCCTTCAGATGCCGGATGCTGCCGCGAATGCCTTTGAGGATACTCGTGGCCTTTCCTGCTTTGATGAAAAGCCTACCATTCTTAACGGTGGCGTCACCTTTATGCACGAGCCATGATTTCGTGCTCCAGTTTCCTTTCGCAGTACGGCCAGCGAGACGTTTGGTATGACCTGACCGCCCGACGTCCTGCAGGCGATACGCTACATACTTTGCCTTTGGCCGCAGCTCGATCCGAAAATAATTGCCGTGTCCGCCGGTCCCGGGGCGGCGGCGCCCCCTGCCCTCCGGCTGGGCGAGACTGTGTTGCCGTTTTGACATCGAGCGCCACCGCGCTTGCGCCTTACGGATATTCCTTTGAGCTGCCTTGCGCTGCTTTAGCGTCGCCATCTCGAGCTCTCCTATCAATTTTTTATTTATTGCAGCATCAACGCCGTTTATTAATTGACGAAGATCAAATCAGCCGCATTTTGATTTCGATCAAAAACCTGTTTGTTTCATCGATAAAATGACCATAATAGCACAAGGACAGTTAGACTCATGATCGCGGCGGTCAGCCAGCCGACGATCAATACCCATCCAGGAAGGATGATCGTCCCCAATTTCTTTCGCGATGTAACAATCATCATCGCGATAATAATCGGCACAGAGACTATGCCGTTAATGACGGCAGCCCAAAACAGAAGCGCGATCGGGTCGATCGAGGTAATCGACAAGATCGCCCCCACGAATGTCGCGACGCTAATCACCGCGTAAAAGCCGATCGCGCGGCTCGCGGGCAATTCCAGGCTTCCCTGCAAGCCGAATGTTTCGGCAACCGCGTATCCTGCCGAGCCAGCGAGAACGGGTACCGCGAGCAAGCCTGTTCCAATAATGCCGATCGCGAAAAGCAGAAACGTAAACTCCCCGGCGAGCGGGCGCAGCGCTTCAGCCGCTTGTCCGGCAGTTTGGATGTTCGTTACGCCGTTTACATGCAATGTTGCGGCTGTCGTGATGATAATGAAGAAGGCAACAAGATTGGAAAGCGACATCCCGGCCCAGGTGTCAATTGCAATCTTCCGGAAGGCGCGGACGCCCAGCCCATCTCGGTGGTACCGGCGATAGCTGAGTTTCGATTCCTCAACTTCCTGATAGGCTTGCCAAAAGAAAAGATAAGGACTGATAGTTGTTCCAAAGACTGCGACGATTGTCAGAAACATGTCCTGACTGAACGAAACACGCGGAAGCAATGTTGCGAGCGCAACTTCCTTCCACGGGATATTCAATGTGAATGCGGTCGCGACGTACACAAAGAGAACGAGCGTCGAAAGTTTCAGATAATTCGCATAACGATGATAAGGAACGAGAATTTCCGCGATCACACAGATCAATCCGAATGAGAGTGCGTAGATAAACGCGGGCCCGCCAATGACGAGCCTGACCGATTCACCCATTGCAGCCAGATCAGCCGCAATATTGATTGTGTTGGCGATCGTCAGCAGGCCGACGACGCAATAAAGCAAAGATCGCGGCAGGCTGTGTCCGATATTGGTCGCGAGACCGCGTCTCGTCCCCCATCCGATGCACGCACTGATGATCTGAATGGCCACCATAAACGGCAGCGTCAGAAACATCGTCCATCCGAGCGCAAAACCGAATTGCGCGCCTGCTTGAGAATAGGTTGCAATTCCGCTCGGATCGTCATCGGCCGCGCCGGTAACGAGTCCGGGCCCAAGGCCGCGCCATAAGCGAATGCATGTCTTTTTTATCCGATGCATCTTCTGCTCGTGAATGCGACCTGGAAACAAAGCATACAATAGCCATGCGCCCGCCGACCTATACGACAAATAGCATCCCGATTTCCGCGGCTGCGGGATCGCTCATAGCACGTGGATACGGTTCCACAGGTAGACAAAAAGAAGCGCGGCAAAAAAAGACACTGTCGATGTGAACAGCACAAGTCCCAACGCCACGACCCAACTGAACGACTGGATCGTATAGACGGGCGCGATGAAATGCAGCCAAAAAATAAAATTCAGCAAGCTCTGAGCAACTCCGAAGGCTACCAACAGGGCCCATCCGAAATGGATACAGGCCATCAGCAGCGCCACCGTTGTTGCTACTTTAATCGGATGAAGTGGGCGCATGTCGGACCTCTTTAAAAAAATGAGCCCCTACAAAAAATCGCAGCATCAAACACAATGATGCGAACTATAAACATGATTCAATAAATTGAACCGTGGTTCTTTGATTTGCCTCAAAACGCAATCTCGGCAGAAAGCGCTTTCCTGTCCTCCAAGGACGCCCACGATCATTATCTTGCCGCTTGTAGCAGATGGTTCTCGATCTCGGAGAGAGGATGCTTGGTTAAATCCTTCGTGATTTCAGCCACGATGCGGTTACGGACGGTAGTCGCGAATTCAGCTCGCAGGTCCCCGAGAGTTCTTGCTGGTGCCACAACGACGAGCGCCCGCGCCTCCTCTGCATTGATGTATTTCTCCACCAGAGCCGCAACTTCCTTTGCAAACCTATGCTCTTCAATCACATGCCAGTCCGTCGGCTCGATACTGCTGCGCCGATGCGAACTGCTTTCATAGACTCGTCCCGGCCGGTCGCTGCCTTGCAGATGCGTCGCCGGATTGTCGTGTTTGATCACGCGGGCGGTCACCAGATTGGGGAACTTCTCGTCTCCTTCGTTTCGCAGAAATAGCGCTTTTCGCCCATCGGCCACGAGCACAAGCGAGTCGTGAGGAAGCCTCAGCTTCGGCATGTCGCACTCCACATTCGTCGTTGCATGCGTCAGATCTCGAAACTTCGTTCGATATCGGCGAGCGTAAGCGTAGATTTCTCGCGCTTCACATCGATCGCCTGCTCTCTGCGAAAAAACACGCCCAGACCGAGTTCGTCTTCATTCAAGGCGTCAGCAATAGCGGTGGCGCGATCCGCGGAAGGAGGCTTTTTTCGCGAATGGGCGCGCGCTTTCCACCCAATCTCTTCCGGACGGAATATGGCACAAGGACTTAAAACTTCGAGGAATGCGAAGCCTTTGAATTGAATCCCTTCGACGATCAGGTTTGTCAGACCAATCGGGTCACCGACATAGCCGCGGGCAACGAAATTGGCCCCTGCGGCGAGGCCGACCGCAAGCGGATTAAAGCTCGGAAGTCCTGTGCCGCCGGGCGCGATTTGAGAATCCCAATCGCCTTCCGTCGTGGGCGAAGGCTGCCCTTTTGTCATACCGTAAACCCGGTTATCCATGACGAGGTAGAGCATGTCGATGTTTCGGCGGCAGGCATGCATGAAATGATTGCCGCCAATCGAATATCCGTCCCCATCGCCGCCGACCGCCACCACCTCGAGATCCGGGCGCACCATTTTGAGGCCAACCGAAAAGGGAAGCGCGCGGCCATGCACTCCGTGAAAACCATAGCATTTCGTGTAAGCAGGGAGCCGTGACGAACAACCGATTCCCGAAACAATCGCGATCTCGTGTGGCGGCCGGCCGACGATCGAGAATGCTTCCATCAGGCAATTCAGAACACCGTAATCGCCGCATCCAGGACACCAAATCGGTTGCGCACTTGAACGATAATCGTGCGGCCTGCATGCAACAGCGCTGTCAGCTACTATTGACATGGTCGTGTCCTAGGTGAGCGGCAATTTCGGCCGGCCGGAACGGTAAGGGCCCGGTTCGCGCGATACTTTCGGCATCGGCGGGCAATGCTTTAAGCCCGAGCAGATAGTGATAGAGCTGCGCACCGAGATTCTGCTCAAGCACGACGACCCGCTTCGTGCCGGCAAGCGCCTTTTTGAGTTGCGCGATGGGTGCCGGCGAGATTACGCGCAATCCGACGACGCGGACGGGACGGCCGGCGGCGGTCAAGCGCCTTGCGGCTTCGCGCGCCGGCGCCAAACTGGAGCCGAAGGCAACAATCGCCGTATCGCCATTGCCCCAACACTCCCCCCATAGCTCTCCGGGTTCGAATCGCGCGATCTTATCCGCGCGCTTTTTCATTTGGGCGGCGTGAACGCTGGCGCTGCTGACAGGTACGCAGATTTCGTTATGCGTGAGCCCGTCACCTACCCAACCGAATCCCGGCGTGCCCGGCCGGGGCATCGGCGTGACCGGATCAGGGCCGATGGCGTAGCGTTTGAATGTTTTGGGGTCGCCTCCATCGGTCCGGCGGGTTGCCGCGGCCGGACGCTTCGACGTTAACTCAATGACTTCGTTCGCCTGCCCCAGCAGCTGATCGGAGAGCACGATGACCGGCGTTTGATGCGCTTCCGCGATGTACACTGCCCACTCGCCCGTGCAGATACAGTCCGCGACCGACATGGGCGCAATGACGATCCGGGGTGCGTCACCGTGACCCCCATAAACGGCGAGATTGATATCGCTTTGCTCCATTTTGGAAGGAATGCCCGTCGAGGGGCCGCCGCGCATGACATCTATTAGGACGGCAGGCACTTCGGCGGCGACTGCAAGCCCGATCGTTTCGATCATCAACGAAAGGCCGGGACCGGAGGTGACCGTCATCGCCGGCGTCCCACCGAAAGAAGCGCCAAGCACCATGTTAATGGAAGCAAGCTCGTCCTCGCCGAGCACCAGCTTGCCTCCCAACTTCTGGAGCACAGGCGAGAGCCATTCGACCAGATCGGTTGCCGGAGTGATCGGGTAACAGGCCACAAAACGAACGCCGCCGCGCAGGGTACCCAATGCAATCGCTTGGTTCCCCGTGATTAGCCAGCGCTTGCCGGGATTTGCTTCTGCAAGCAGGAAATTCTCGGTTTGGCGCTTTGCGGCGGCAATTCCCGCAGCGAGCGCTTTTTCATTTCCCGCCACCACGTCGGCTTTCTTGCGTCCAAGGCTCGCGGCCAAGGCCTCCTTCAGGCTTTTCTCGCTCAGGCCAACCAGCGTGCCGACAAAACCGGCCGCGAAAATGTTGACTCGTTTGCCGCGCAGCGCACGCTCGAGCGCCGTCATCTGGGGATCGGTCATTTCGATCTCGATCATGCGAGCTTTCGTCTTCGCGATTGATGGGGCGATCGCTCCGCCGTCCTTTGCATGATAAACAATGCTTTTTTCGGAGAGCGGAATTTCCGGAGCGAAGGATTCGATCTTTCCCCAATCCAGCGCGACGAAAAGATCGTAGCAGTCGGGCTGGGCTTCGATCGGCCCGATTGAAAGTTGAACAAGAGCCGCCGCCTCGCCGCCGCGCACTTGCGCGCCAAAGAGCTGGGTCATCATCCCGTAATAACCGGAGCGTGCCGCAGCCTGAAGAAAAATGGCACCCGCAGTCATCGCCCCGGCACCGCCGCTGCCGGCAAATACCACTGAAATAGAAGAGCGCGTCATGTCATCCGTACCTGCGCGGGACGTTCGATGGAATCGCCCGCCTTTGCCGCTTCGATGAGAAACTTCTGCATCTCCCAGGCACCGGTGGGGCAATGCTCCGCGCAATAGCCGCAGTGCAGACAGACATTCTCGTCCTTGACCATTACATTTTTGCTTTGCAGCCCATTTGCGACATAAAGCGCCTGGGTAAGATTTCTCGCCGGTGCGCTCAGCCGGTTTCGGAGATCGGCTTCGTCGCCGTCTTTGGTGAAAGTAATGCAGCGAGTGGGGCAGATTTCGACACAGGCACGGCATTCGATGCAAAGCGCGGACGCAAAGACCGTCTCAACATCGCAGTTGAGACAACGATGCGCCTCGTGAAGCGCCATTTCGGGATCGAAACCAAGCTCCACCTCGGCCCCAGGATTGGCAAGTGCGATACTGTTTTCCCGAACCGGCACCTTAAAACGCGCATCAAGCGACGGCTCGATCGAATAATTCCAATCGCGTGAATGCTTGATCAGCTCCGCATGCGCCGAAGGCCGCTCACGCAGATCAAGCCCGCGGCAGAAGAGATCAATTGAGATCGCGGCCTGCCTCCCCGACGCGACCGCCGAAACAATATTTTTTGCTCCTATTGCTGCGTCGCCGCCAAAGAACACTTTCGGATTCGACGATTGCAGTGTGACCGGATCGATCTTGGGGGCGTCGGCTTGATCGAATTCGATGGCATCGCGCTCGATCCAGGGAAACGCCGTTTCCTGACCCACTGCGATCAAGACGTCGTCGCATTCCAGAAACGTGTCAGGTTCGCCGGTCGGCTCGAGGCGGCGTTTTCCCTGTGCATCGTGCAGGGCCTTCACATTTTCGAACAGAACGCCGGTGAGGCGTCCCTGGTCGTGTTTGAACTCCTTCGGAACGAGGCAATTCAAGATTTCGACGCCTTCGCGTGTCGCTTCGCTCCGCTCCCATGCCGATGCCTTCATCTCGTCAAAGCCAGATCGGACGGCAATCGTGATCTTTTCGCCGCCCAAGCGACGCGCCGTGCGTGCACAATCCATCGCGGTATTGCCGCCGCCCAGCACGAGAACACGCCTACTAGTCCTAGCGATATGTCCGAAGCGGACGGACGCAAGCCAATAGAGCCCGACATGGATATGGCTCTCGGCCTCCTCCCGTCCTGAAATTTTAAGATCCCGGCCGCGCGGCGCGCCGGTGCCGACGAAGATTGCGTCGTATTTCCCCAAAAGGAGTTTTTTCAGGCTATCGATTGGCTCGGCCGAATGGAAGCGAATGCCAAGGTCGAACACATAGCCGCACTCCTCGTCGATCACGCTTTCAGGCAAGCGGAAATTCGGAATGCGGCTTCTGATCATGCCGCCCGCTTTCGCCTCGCCGTCGAAGACGTCGCAGCTATAGCCGAGAAGGGCGAGGTCACGTGCGGCCGATAACGACGCAGGCCCGGCACCAACGAACGCAATCCTCTTCCCCGTCGATTTCAAGGGCTTCGGCAGGCGCTCGCGAATATCGTCCTTGAAATCCGCGGCGACCCGCTTCAGACGACAGATCGCAACCGAATCCCTGTCGACCCGCAGCCGGCGACAGGCGGGCTCGCAAGGGCGGTCGCAGGTGCGGCCGAGGATTCCGGGAAACAGATTTGAATACCAGTTCAGCAGATACGCATCCGAATATCGTCCGTCTGCAACCAGCCGGATATATTCCGGCACCGGCGTCCAGGCAGGACACGCCCACTGGCAGTTGACGACCTTATGGAAATATTCCGGACGCAATATGTCGGTCGGCTGCACTTTCCTGCCTCAGACATATCCCAGCCAGCGCCAGTAGGTGGCGCCCAGCAACATCACCAAGCCGAACGCGATAACCGTGAGCACAAGCCCAGTGCGCACGAAATCCTTCGCCTCGAATGTCTCCGTACCATAGGCGACCATGTTCTGTGGCGCATTGACGATAAGGATGAAGCCAAAACTCACGACGAATTGCAGCAGCATCGTCATGCCGACAACGTTCACGTTGATACCCGCTCCGGAGATGCTCTGCAGAACAGCGATGATGATCGGAATCATCGCCGAGGCGAGCGCGGTGGCGCTGGCGAAGCCAAGGTGAATGAAAATCAGAAACAGGCTCATTATTGCCAGAATAAAGAGCGCGCTCGCCTGCTTTAAGCCGAATTCGGCGACGGCAAGATCCGCCAGCCATGTCGCGCCTTTCGTCTGCAACAGCGCGGTGCCAAGGCTGATTCCGATTCCGAACAGGATGACGGTGCCCCAGGGAATTTTCGGCTGGGCGTCTTTCCACGTCATGATGCCGATGCCGGGCATGAACATCAGAGCGACCGCCGTGATCGTCGTCGTGCTGGTGTCGAATTTATGCAGAATGCCTTCCGTCGCCCAGAAAGCGAGCAGCGTAAGCGAAATCGCCAACAGCTTCTTCTCCGAAGCTTTCATCGGTCCGAGTTCTCGCAGCGATTTCCGAATTGCGTCACGCCCTCCGGACACTTCGGACACTTCGGGGGGCATCATGCGCGTCATTACAAAGAAGAGTGCGATCGACATCAAAATGCCGAATGGAGCCGCAGCGACCAGCCATTCGAGCCAGGTGATCGTAGTGTGCAGTGTCTTTTCAATAAAGCCGACAGCGACCATGTTCTGCGCGGCGGCAGTCTTGATGCCGACGTTCCAGATGCTCGCCGTCTGCACGGTCGTAATCATCAGCATGCCGGCAAAGGCGCCTTTTCGGTTAACGCCAAAGGCGGCAATGATGCCGAGTGTAATCGGCACGAGGCAGGATACGCGCGCGGTTGTTGACGGGACGAGGAAGGCGATGACGAAACCAACGAGAATCGTTCCGATCACCACATTGGTTGTTTTGGTCCCGACGCGAGACAGGATCATCAGCGCGATTCTCTTGTCGAGCCCGGTAGCCGTCATGGCTGCGGCGAGAAACAGCGCGGCGGCGACCAGGACCAGCGCTGTATTGGCAAAACCGCTGAATGCGAGCGTGAGCGCTGCGCTCGTGCCCATAAAGCTGCCGCTCGGATTTGCAGGATTGGGGGCAAAACCGAGAAGGAAAGCCATGAGCGCCGCGATCACGACGGCGGAAACTGCATAATCGATGGCTTCCGTCATCCAGACGATTACTGCGAAGGCAAGAATCGCGAGCATCCGGTGGCCCGCGACCGGCAATCCCGCCGGCGTGGGGAGCAGGATCACCGCGATCATCGCGACGACGCCGGCCAACAAGCCCCAATTGATATTGGCAGCTTTCTTCGCAATCGCCGTCGGATTCGCACGCTCAATCGATTGCTGTGACGCAGACATGGAATCCTCCGATCAAAATCGCCCATTTGACACTCTACTGGGAGGACCGGCGAAGCATTGCGGCAGATCAATTTCGATCGAGGAGGTTTGCGAAGATATGCAAGATTACAACCCTGCGTGTTCGATGCTTACTTGCGCAGCGGCACAACCCCATAAGCCCAACGATGGTTGAACAGACCCCTAAGCTGAAAAATCTCCGTCAGAATTTGGCCGCGCATTTGCTGCAACCTATCAGGGCGATGCGGCTCCGGTATTTGCCGCTTCTGATGATGTATTTTTCCTATGGTGCGCTCGGCGTTATCGATATTTCCCGCGATCTATGGGTGAAGGAAAGTCTTACGCTTTCGCCTGCGGAGCTTGCCGGCGTCGGCGTTTGGCTCGGGTTGCCATGGACCATCAAAATGGTGTTTGGCGAGCTCGTCGATACCGTCGCGATTTTCGGTTCGCGCCGGAGAGTCTATGTCATGCTCGGCGCCGCCTTAACCGCGTGCGGGCTCCTGATTCTGGCGGGGGCAGCGGCGCGTGCAGTCGACATTCTCTCTGCGAACGAACTTTTTGTCACCGGAATGATGCTGATTGTGATCGGGACCGTTCTGCAAGACGTTGTCGCGGATGCCATGTCTACCGAGGTTGTGGAAAGGGTGGACGTACGCGGGAACTTGCGATCAGAAACCGACGTCGCAACCGAATTGGGGATGGTACAGGTACTCGGCAGGCTTTCGCTTTCGATCGGCATTCTTGCCGTGGCTGGCCTTTCCGGCTTTCTGGCTGAGCACCTCAGTCGCACAACAGTTTTTCTGGCTGCGTTAATTGTTCCATTGATCTCTATCATCGGCGTTCTGCTGGTCCGCCTGGAGCCCGCCAAGGTGCGCCCGCTGAACTGGAAATTTCTTACCGGCGGTCTTTTGTTTGGTGCCACGATTCTGCTTCTCGGCATCTCCAATTATTCGTTTTCGCAAGAAGTCAGTTTTGTTTTCTCGGTGATCGTTGTCTGCACAATGTTGGTGGTCATTACCCGTTCGCTTTCTCTGCCCGAACGACGCACTATCCTTTATACGGCGATCATTATTTTCACATTCCGGGCCACACCGACAATAGGCGACGGATATTTCTGGTGGAGTTTCGATGTTCTGAAATTCGATGCAGCATTTTACGGCGTTTTACGTCAGACCTCCGCCATTATCGGCTTGATTGCGACGTGGTTATTGGCGCGCGAACTGACGGAATACCCGGTTCGAAAGATCTTGCTTGTTCTGATTGTGGTTGGCCTTTTTCTCTCCCTGCCAACGATCGGGCTTTACTACGGGCTAGGCAATTGGACAGAAGCCCAGTTTGGAGTTAGCGCACGTTCGATTGCCATCATTGATGCGGCGGCGGCCTCTCCCTTTGCCCAACTAAGCATGGTTCCACTGCTTTCGTTAATTGCGCGACACGCACCTTCCGCCTATCGGGCGACCTGGTTTGCGTTGATGGCCTCGCTAATGAATCTCGCCCTCGTCATGGGCCAACTGCAAACAAAATATCTGAATCTTATTTTTCCCGTAACACGAGGCGACTACGAAGCCCTGGGACAGTTGATGATTGCATCAGCGCTTATCGGATTTGCCATACCGATCATGGTCCTATTAATCGTGGGGCGCAAAATCTAGCTCGCGAGCCGAACGAAACACCCGGTTATCCGAGTTGCGCTCGATCAATTTCCCGGCAGAACGAATCTATATCGTGGTATCCAATAGGATCGAAAACTCATGATATCCGATCAGGTGCACCGCCACTGGGCGCGATTCATCATACTAATGATAATCGTCGCTGTGATCATGGCGCTCATTTATCTGATTTTATTGTGAGCGGATCCGGACGGCATCGTTCCGCCTCCGCTTAAAGACTCGTCGCGATCATTCCGATACAAGTCGCAAGACCAAGCCAAGGAATCAAAATCGGAACTTTAATGATCGGGCCGGCCTGCGGCGGAATTGTTTTCCAACGAATGCCGATCAGCGCGAGATTGACAAGCGCAAAGACGACGAGCGTCGCCAACGATGTGAATTCGGCCAGTTTTTCGAACGAAACGAAAAGAGCAAGGCAAAGCACCATCAAAATAATCAGGGCCGTGGCATTCCCAGGCGTCGCTGTCACACGGTTCACACTACCCAGGAAACGTGGGAGATCACCCTGCCGTGCCATGCCATAGACAACACGTGTAGCCATCGTCATTTGCGCGATAATCGTATTCAGAGTCGCCACGATCGCAATCCCACTGATCACCGCGGGACTAAAGCCGGCGATATTCCTATAAACCAGACTCAGCGGGGCCGGGCTTGCAGAGAGCTCTTTAGGGCGCAAGGCAACGACCGCAATTGCGGTGATCAGAACGTAGAGCACTGTGGTGATAATCAATGTCACCGCCATCGCTATCGGAATGCTTCGTTCTGGCGATTTCGCTTCTTCAACCAGATTTGTGAGATCTTCGAAACCCGTGAATGCAAAAAACGCAAGTAGACTCGCATAACCAATGCCCAGCCATGTTCCTGCCTCGAGGGAGGGCCAGGTAAAAATCGCATTCGAAAACGGAATATCCGCGTAGACCGCGGCGACTATAATAATAAGTAGGCCCGCCACTTCAATTATCGTGAATATGCTGGCCAGCAACACCGATTCCAAAATCCCCCCAGCCGAGATGACGCCCAAGCCGACAACCACCGTAATAACGATGAGCCAGACGGGTACGTCAACAAATTGCAAAATATATCCGGTCGATCCCAGTGCGACGGTGGCAGCGGCAATTACTCCACTCGCGATCATGATCACGCCTGTGATGGTTGACAGCCACCGTCTTTGAAAAGCGGCTTTGACATAAGCGGGTTCGCCCGCGGCGACGGGATAGCGTGTACACAATTCTGCGTAAGAGCACACGGTCAGTCCCATCACAATTGCGGCGATAACAAACGACAGCGGCGCAAAACGCCCAGCATGCCCCGCGACCGCACCGATCAGAACATAAATACCGGCGCCTATCGTCACACCGACGCCATACAGAATCAGCAGCAGCAAGGAGAGGCTACGGCGTAAACGCGGCCCTTCTTCCTTCATTATTCTGACTGCCGAATGCCGACCAACATTGCGCCATAGGCCAGAATGAAACCAAAAAAAGCAGCGCACCAGCCGAATGCTGAAACATATAACAGGGTAAAATAGCCCGCAGGCCAGAGATCAGCGCCAACGCGCGCAGACGCAGCCAGCAAGATCGCGCCATAAATTCCCGTCGTCGCAGCCGTCGATTCGATCGGATGATTGGTATGGCCGCGGGTGGCGCGCGTCATGACCGCAAGTGTCATCACGCCCATGGCGCCTGTGGTCCAGCCGTGGAGAGCGCCTGTGGCGGTAATCACCCCCGGCCAAAGAATCGAGGCGCCGAGCAGAAACGCACCGAGCGGCACAAATCCGTAACCGATATGCAGGATCAGAACGATCGGTTCGCGCCAAGTAAGCCAGCCTTGCCAGCGGGCGAAACGGATTGTCTGCGCGAAACCAACAACAAATAGGGAAACCCCAGTTCCCTCCCACTCGGGGGCGACCGCCCAAAGCAAAAGCCCAACGGCTGTCAATGCGATCACTGCAATGTCGAAACGATTGAATGGCACAGGCAGTTTCGCGATACCCCGCCGCTTCAACCAGTTGGTCGTGAAGCTCGGGGTAATTCTTCCCCCAATGACCGCGATCAGCAGCACAATCGCTGCAACCGCAATCCTGATTCCATAGGCGGGACTCCCCTGCCACAGAACCTCGAAATGAAATATCGAATTCGCGACAGCAAATAGAGTGACGAGCAGCGCGACTTTCAAATTCCGCCAGTTTCCGCCGGCGACGATCTCTCGGAAGATAACGGCCGCGACGACATATAAGTAAATCCCGTCGAGCGCCGCAGCAGTGACGTTTCCGATTCTATCGGCAAACAGCATGCCCACCCGGCCCGCAAGCCAAAGCAGCCATAGCGCAATCAAGCCGCCGCCCTTTAACGGCAGACGCCCCGTCCAGTTCGGAATCGCGGTCAGCAGGAAACCTGTCAGCGCCGCCGAAATATAACCAAACAAAAATTCATGCGAATGCCATGCAACCGGTCCATAGCCCTCGGCAAAGACGATCGTCCCGGATAGGAGCGCGATCCAGAAGATCATCGCTACGAACGCCCAAAGCGCTGCACTGAAGAAAAACGGCCGAAAGCCATAACTAAAGAGGGGCACAGACATCGTCCTCGCGTCTTGAATCCTCCCGTACGTTATGGAGACTTTGGTCACGCGCGGGTCAGGAATCAACACGACGATTTCCTAGTGGTCGCGTTTCAGGATGTACTCGAAGGCACGCTGCATAAGGACCAAGCCGGGGTCTTTCGCCGCAGAAAGTGCACCCATCAATGTTATCCATTCTTCGTCGGACGCTTCCGCCGTATAGCGTCGCACCGCACCTCCGGTGTAAGCGCCGAGCGATTGCCCATTTGCCGACGCGCCCGCACGTAATCTGGCGATCAACGCTATATCAGCAAACCCCATGATCGTTTCGGTCGCAACCGCTTCATCGCAAAACTGGTTGAGTAAATCTCCGAGTAGCATCGCATGCGCTCCTTAATTCACGCGGTGCTCTTCCGCACCCGCAAGCTCAATGCCTGTGATATGCGCGCGCGAGACGAGACGGGCGATATATTGAGCGGTCGCGCGCCGCATAACCTGCTCACGCAAATAGTCCGCGATGCGCTCGGCTACCAGCTCGAATGGAAGCTGCCGGCCTTCCACTTTTCGGTCGAGCCGAATGATGTGCCACCCATACCGGGTCGGAACCGGTTCTTCAGCCACCTGCTCCGGCACCAGCGCGAACAACGCCCGCTCGAATTCCGGCGTGGTTTGTCCGGCTGTGATCTGCCCCAGACTGCCGCCCTGCGCTCCCGATGGGCAATCCGAATGCAGTTTTGCCAGTTCGCCAAACCGTTCCGGATTCCGCCGGACCTCCACGAGGACTCTCTTCGCTTTATCGCACGCAATTGCGTAACCAGCCTGATCCTCTTGCCGGGCGGAAAATAGAATATGCGCAGCTTCATAAATGGAAGCCGAGCGAAACCGGTGCAGGTTTTGCTGGTAGTACCGGCGCGTAGTTTTCTCGTCAGGTTCCGGCACGCGGATTTCTCTCTCGATTAGAGCACGCAAAAGCGCCTCTTCTTTCGTTTCGCGCCGGCCCTTCTCGTCTAGGATTGGGTCCGCGGCGATCCCCATGCGCCGAGCCTCCTGCAACAACAATTCCCGAACGACGAGCGCGCGGGCTGCTTCCTGCCAAGCAAGAGACGGCTTCCCCGCCGGATGATTTTGCAGCTCCCGCGCAATCTCTTCGCGCGAAATGGCAACGCCGTTGACGCTGACCGGGGACGGTGCCGGCGGAACGGGCCTGTTCGATGTATCGATAATTTGAACCATGGGTCCTACTCTGCGGGAGCAACCCTCGAAGGCGCCGGGCGGTGCGCGAGCTCCGCCTTCGACAAGGTACCGGGCGCAAAATCGCCCGCCCTTGCCGCCTGCGGCCGCTTTGTACGAACCACCTGATAGCCACGGCGGCCGAGATACCAGATCGGCGCGCTCCAGATATGAACCAGCCGCGTGAACGGGAAGACGAGAAAGATCGTCATGCCGAGGAACAAGTGCAGCTTGAAGATCGGGTGCACATCGGCGACCAGCGCCGAGACGCCGGGCCGGAGCGTGAGGATTCCCTGTGCCCAGTTCATGAATTTCACCATCTCATGACCGTCGAGATGATTGAGCGAAACCGGAATCGTCGCCAAACCGAGGACTAGCTGCGCGTAAAGCAAAAGCAGAACGGCGATGTCGCCAAAAGATGACGTCTTGCGAATCCGCGAGTCGAACAGCCTGCGATGCACCAAGAGCGTAATCCCGACGAAACATGCGATCCCGGCAACGCCGCCGATCACAATAGCCATCCATTGCTTGAAGGTGTGCGAGATGCCGAGCGTATCGAACACCCAGATCGGCGTGAGCAGGCCGACGAAATGACCGAAGAAAATCACGAGGATGCCTACATGAAACAGGTTCGATCCCCACATCAATTGACGGCGGCGCAGCAGCTGACTCGATCCGCTGCGCCAAGTGTACTGCTCGCGGTCGAAGCGCACCCAGCTGCCGATCAAAAAGACCGTGAGGCACAAATACGGATACCAGCCGAAGACGATGTGATTGAGTGTTTCGCGCATAATGTATCCTCACGAATGCGAAATTGTTGGGCGGTTCGGCGAGACGGCTAGTCCCGGCGCAGGCCTGCGGCCCGCACGGATCTTCGCAATTAGCTCGTCTTTGCAGCTGGCTGCGCCGGGGCCGAAGGTCACCGGCTGATCCTCCCAGGCCGCGTCGAGCGCTTTGAGATCAGTAGCGTCCGGATCGGGCTCCCGGAGGAGCGTCGAAACGACTTCATCATCAAGTTTCACCGAAGCGAGAGCAACCAGCGCCCGGAAGACAGCTTCATAACTCGAGTGACGCTTCCTAAGGCGCTCCGCCAGTACCGCAAAAATATGAGCCGGCTGACCGATCATCTCTTGTCCTTCAGCGGCCGGAATCACCGCCAGATATTCGAGAAAGACCGGAATGAAATCGGGAAGCTCGGAAGCTCCAATTTCGAGGTCATGCTTTTCGTACATTTGCTTCAGGTCGATCATGGCCTGACCGCGGTCACGGCTTTCGCCGTGCACATGTTCGAACAAATGCAACGAGAGCGAACGGGTGCGGTCGAACAAGAGCACATACCGCTCCTGAAGATCGTAGAGGTCCCTGGTCGCAAGCTCCGATAACAGCTTGTGCAGCTGCATTTTGATGAAGCTCGAAAGACGCGAATCCTTTTCGATAGCTTCGCTGATTTCCCCCGCGGCTGCTTTCAGTTCTTCGCTCGGGTAGCTCAACAGCACCGAGAGCGCCTTGAATGTCGTATCCATCAGACGACCTCCATCGGAGTCTTCGCGCGTTTGGGCGAACCGAAAAGATTAGGCTCGCTCGTGCCCCCCGAGCAGCCGTTGCCGAAGGAAAATCCGCAGGAACCGCGCAGATCGTAGGCGTCTTCGCCCAGCTCGCGATGCGCGGTCGGGATGACGAAGCGATCCTCGTAATTCGCGATCGCCATGATCTGGTACATTTCCTCGATGGCGAGACCTGTGAGGCCGACGCGTGTGGCGATCTTCTCGTCGATCACGCCGTCGATGGTCTTCGCGCGCATATAGGCGCGCATCGCAAGCATCCGCTCGAGCGCAAGCGCGACCGGCTCCTCCTTGCCTGCGGTGAGCAGGTTCGCGAGGTAGCGCAGCGGGATGCGAAGCGAGCGGACATCCGGCATTTCGCCGTCATGTCCGATCTTACCCGCCGCCGCGGCAGATTGAATCGGTGAAAGCGGCGGGACGTACCAGACCATGGGCAGCGTCCGGTATTCGGGATGCAGCGGAAACGCGACCTTCCACTCCATCGCCATCTTCCAGACCGGCGAGCGTCGCGCACCTTCGAGCCAATTTTCCGAAACGCCGTCTGCACGCGCCTGCGCGATCACGGCTGGATCGTTCGGATCCAGGAAAATGCCGAGCTGCGCTTCATAGAGATCCTTTTCGTCGGGGACGCTCGCCGCTTCCTCGATCCGATCGGCGTCGTAGAGCACTACGCCAAGATAGCGGATGCGGCCCACGCAGGTTTCGGAGCAGACCGTCGGCTGTCCGGACTCGATACGCGGGTAGCAGAAAATGCACTTCTCAGATTTTCCGCTCGACCAGTTATAGTAGATTTTCTTGTACGGGCAGCCTGACACGCACATGCGCCAGCCGCGGCACTTGTCCTGATCGATGAGAACGATGCCGTCCTCCTCGCGCTTGTAAATCGCGCCCGAGGGGCAGGCGGCGACGCAGGCCGGATTGAGGCAGTGCTCGCAGAGCCGCGGCAGATACATCATGAAAGTATTTTCGAACTGGCCGTAGATGTCCTTCTGCACGCCCTCGAAATTGTAGTCCTGCGACCGCTTGGAGAATTCGCCGCCAAGGATTTCCTCCCAGTTCGGACCCCACTCGATTTTTTCCATCCGTTCTCCGGTAATCAGCGAACGCGGTTGCGCGGTGGGAAAAGCCGGAAGCTCCGGTGCTTTTTGCAGATGTTCATAATCGAAGGTGAAGGGCTCGTAGTAATCGTCGATCTCCGGCAGGTCGGGGTTGGCGAAGATATTCGCAAGCACACGCCATTTTGAACCGATACGCGGCTCGATCTTTCCGTTCTTCTTTCGCCGCCAGCCGCCCTTCCAGCGCTTCTGGTTTTCCCAATCCTTCGGGTAACCGACGCCGGGCTTGGTTTCGACATTATTGAACCAGGCGTATTCCATCCCTTCGCGGCTGGTCCACACGTTCTTGCAGGTCACCGAACAGGTGTGACATCCGATGCACTTGTCGAGGTTCAGGACCATCGCAATTTGCGCACGCACTTTCATTCCGCGGCCTCCATCTTGGACACAACTGCTAAGGATTCCGGCTGATCGCCGTTCGGGGTATCCAGCCAGTCGACTTTCGACATCTTCCGCACGATCACGAACTCGTCGCGATTGGTGCCGATCGTCCCGTAGTAGTTGAAACCATAGGATTGCTGCGCGTAGCCGCCGATCATATGCGTCGGCTTCACGACCACCCGCGTCACGGAATTATGAATGCCGCCGCGCTGGCCCGTGATCTCGGAGCCCGGCACGTTCACGATCTTCTCCTGCGCGTGATACATCAAGCACATGCCTTCTTTCACGCGCTGGGAGACGACCGCACGCGCCGTCAACGCACCGTTCGAATTATAGGCTTCTATCCAGTCGTTGTCGGCGATGCCCGCTTTTTTCGCGTCGGCCTCGCTGATCCAGACGATCGGGCCGCCGCGCGAAAGCGTCAGCATCAGAAGGTTGTCCGTATAGGTGGAGTGGATACCCCACTTTTGATGAGGCGTGATGAAGTTCAGCACGACCTGCTTCTCGCCGTTCGGCTTCGAATCTATGACCGGCTTGACTGCCTTGAGATCGACCGGCGGGCGATAAACGCAGAAACCCTCGCCGAACGCCCGCATCCAGAGGTGATCCTGGTAGAGCTGCTGGCGCCCTGTGAGCGTGCGCCACGGGATCAGTTCGTGCACGTTGGTGTAGCCGGCATTGTAACAAACCTTCTCCGACTCGAGGCCCGACCATGTCGGCGCGGAGATGATCTTGCGCGGCTGCGCGACGACGTCGCGGAAGCGTATCTTTTCGTCCTCCTTGGGAATCGCGAGGTGCGTATGGTCGCGGCCGGTCGTTTTCGACAAGGCTTCCCACGATTTTACCGCAACTTCGCCGTTCGTTTCCGGCGCGAACGTCAGGATGACTTCCGTCGCATCGATATCCGTATCGATGCGCGCCATCCCTTTCGTAGCGCCCTCCTCGGTCACTTCGCCGTTCAAGCGCTTCAAAAGCTCGACTTCGTGCTCGGTATTCCACGACATGCCCTTTACGGCATTGCCGAGTTTCGACATCAAGGGGCCTAGCGCCGTGTAGCGTTTGTAGATGTTGGGATAATCGCGCTCGACGACGGCGACGGCCGGCATCGTTTTGCCCGGCACCGGTTCGACCTCGCCCTTCTTCCATTCCTTGACGTCGATCGCCTGAGCGATTTCGTTCGCGGTATCGTGCTGGATGGGCGTGAGCACGACATCCTTTTCGACGCCGAGAACTTCGGGCGCGACTTCAGAAAACTTCTTCGCGATCGCCTTATAAATTTCCCAGTCACTCTTGCATTCCCATACCGGGTCGACCGCCGCGGTAAGCGGATGGATGAAGGGATGCATGTCCGATGTATTCAGATCGTTCTTCTCGTACCAGGTCGCGGTGGGAAGGACGATGTCCGAATACACGCAGGTCGTCGACATGCGGAAGTCGAGCGTCACCAGAAGGTCGAGCTTTCCTTTCACTTCCGGACGCCAAGTGACCTCCTTCGGCTTTTTGCGGCCGGTTTCCCCGAGATCCTTGCCCTGCACGCCATGAGTCGTGCCGAGCAGATGCTTGAGGAAATATTCGTGCCCCTTGCCCGACGATCCGAGGATATTCGAGCGCCATACAAACATGTTGCGCGGCCAGTTGTCGGGATGATCCGGATCCTCGCAGGACATCTGCAATTCGCCCGACTTCAAGGCCTTGGCGACGTAATCCTTTGCCTCCAATCCAGCCGCTTCCGCCTTCTTCGCGATCGTCAGCGGGTTCTGCCGCAATTGCGGCGCCGATGGCAGCCAACCCATGCGTTCCGCGCGCACGTTGAAATCGATGAATGTTCCGTCCCATGAACCGGCCGGTGCCGTGGGCGAGAGAATTTCATCGATGCCGAGCGTCTCGTAACGCCACTGGTCGGTATGCGCGTAGAAGAACGAGGTGGAGTTCTGCTGGCGTGGCGGGCGCCCCCAATCGAGCGCAAACGCTAGCGGCAGCCAGCCGGACTGCGGACGCAATTTCTCCTGGCCCACATAGTGCGACCAGCCCCCGCCGGATTGTCCGACACAGCCACACATCACCAGCATATTGATGACCCCGCGATAGTTCATGTCGCAGTGGTACCAATGGTTCATTGCCGCGCCGATGATGACCATGGAGCGGCCATGCGTTTTTTCTGCATTCAGCGCAAATTCGCGCGCGACAGTGATGATCTGGTCGCGCGGCACGCCGGTGATTTTCTCGGCCCAGGCAGGCGTATAGGGCACGTTATCGTTGTAGGATTTTGCGACGTTATCCCCGCCAAAGCCGCGGTCGACGCCGTAATTCGCCGCCAGGAGGTCGAAGACGGTTGCAACGAGCGTTTCCCCGTCTTTCATGCGCAGGCGCTTCACCGGGATTCTTCGCGGCAGCACGCTCGGATGATCGGTTCCGGCGAAGTGATCGTGCTCGCGATTGCCAAAATACGGAAACGCGACCTCGGCGAATTCGTCCTTTATTCCTGTTAGCGAAAGACGAAGCTTCGTTTCGCGACCTTTCGATTCTTTTTCTTCAAGATTCCACTTGCCCTTCTCGCCCCAGCGGAATCCGACCGAGCCCTGCGGAACGACGATTTCATTCGTCGCTTCGTCGAAAGCAACGGTTTTCCATTCGGGGTTATTCGCTTCGCCGAACTCGCCGGCAAAATCCGAGGCGCGCGCGAGCCGGTCGGCCACGAAGTGTTCGCCTGATTTCACAAGGCGGACCAGAAACGGCATGTCCGTGTATTGCCGTGCATAATCGGCGAAGTACTTGGCCTGCCGGTCAATATGAAATTCACGCAGGATGACGTGTCCCATGGCCATGGCGAGCGCCGCGTCGGTCCCCTGCTTCACCGAAATCCAGAGGTCCGCGAATTTGGACGCCTCGGAATAGTCGGGGCAAATGACCACGCTCTTCGCGCCGCGGTAGCGCGCCTCGGTATAGAAATGCGCATCTGGCGTGCGGGTCTGCGGTACGTTGGAGCCCCAGAGGATGAGAAATCCCGCATTGTACCAGTCGGCACTTTCCGGCACGTCGGTCTGTTCGCCCCAAGTCTGCGGAGAAGAGGGCGGCAGATCGCAATACCAGTCGTAAAACGACATGCAGACGCCGCCGATCAGCGAGAGATAACGCGAGCCCGCCGCGTAAGAGACCATCGACATCGCCGGAATCGGCGAGAAGCCGATGACGCGATCAGGTCCATGCCGCTTGATCGTATAGGCATTGGCGGCCGCGACGATCTCGGTCACTTCATCCCAGCTTGCGCGCACAAACCCGCCCAGGCCGCGTTTTTCGACATAAGCAGCGCGCTTCCCGGCGTCCTCGACGATCGACGCCCAAGCCGCGACGGGTTTCTTCTTGGCGCGCGCTTCGCGCCAAAGTTTCAACAGACGCGAACGGACGAGCGGATATTTCACCCGGTTGCCGGAGTAGAGATACCAGGAATAGCTGGCGCCTCGGGAACAGCCGCGCGGTTCATGGTTCGGCAATTCCGGCCGAGTGCGGGGATAGTCGGTCTGCTGCGTCTCCCAGGTAACGATCCCGCCCTTTACGTAAATCTTCCAGGAGCAGGAACCGGTGCAGTTCGCGCCATGGGTCGAACGGACGATTTTGTCGTGTTGCCAGCGCTTGCGATAACCGTCTTCCCACCGGCGGTCTTCTTTTGTGGTGATGCCGTAACCGTCGGCATACCGGTCGCTGACGCGTTTGAAAAATGTCAGCCGGTCAAGAAGGTGACTCATCGCGAACCTCCCGCTACCGCAAGCGTCCGCTCCTTCGCGGCTTTTCTTTCCACGTCAAAAAGCAGGCCGCCGCGGCGAGTGTAGAAAAACCACGTGGCAAGAATACAGCTAACGTAAAAGGCGAGGAACCCCCACAAGGCTGCCTGCACCCCACCCGTGAGCACGATCGACGTGCCGTAGCTTTTGGGAATGAAGAACGCACCGTAAGCCGCAATGGCGGAAGTGAAACCGATGATTGCAGCGGATTCCATCTCCACTTGCTTGTTGCGCTGCTCCGGGGTCATTTTCGGCTCGAGCTTCGGCATTTCCTTTCGCATGATTGCGGGAATCATTTGGAAGGTCGATGCGTTGCCCACGCCGCTCGCGAAGAACAGCAGGAGGAAGCTCGCAAAGAACCCCCAGAAGGCATAGGGCTGATCCTTCATGCCGAGGAAATAAAGAACGCTGAGAACGCCGAGCGCCATTGTGACGAATACCCAGAACGTCACGCGCCCACCGCCATACTTGTCCGAGATCCAGCCGGTGGCGGAACGCGAGATGGCGCCCACCAGCGGCCCGAGGAAGGCAAGCTGCAGCGCATCGACGCTCGGAAATTGCGTTTTGGCGAGCAGCGGAAATCCCGCAGAATAGCCGATGAAGGAGCCGAACGTCCCGGTATAAAGCCAGCACATGATCCAGTTGTGCTTGCGTTGGAAAATTACTGATTGGTCGGAGAAGGAAGCGCGCATCGAAGCGATGTCGTCCATGCCAAACCAAGCGGCGAAGGCGGACGCGGCGATGAACGGAACCCAGATGAAGCCCGCATTTTGCAGGAAGATTCGGCTGGTCTTACCGCCTTCCGTCGCAATTTGTGGATCGCCGCCGAGAAACCCGAACACGCCATAAGCGATCACCAGCGGGATCACGAACTGCACAACACTGACACCGAGATTGCCCAGGCCTGCATTGAGCGCGAGCGCGTTTCCTTTTTCCGATTTCGGAAAGAAGAAGCTGATATTGGCCATGGACGAGGCGAAATTGCCGCCGCCGAAACCGCAAAGCAGCGCGAGCGCAAGGAAGATAAAGTAGGGCGTGTCGGGATCGCGCACGGCGAATCCGATGCCGAGCGCGGGGATCATCAGCGACCAGGTCGCAAGTGTCGTCCACAGCCGCCCGCCGAAAATCGGCGGCATGAAGGAATAGAAGATTCTGAGCGTCGCACCGGAAAGCCCCGGCAAGGCCGCGAGCCAGAAGAGCTGGTCGGTCGTGAATTTGAACCCGACTGCCGGCAACTTTGCCACCACGATTGACCATACCATCCACACCGCGAAGGAAAGCAGTAACGCCGGGATCGAAAGCCAGAGATTGCGGCGTGCGATGGCGCGGCCGGTCTTGTTCCAGAATGCCGCATCCTCCGGCTGCCAGTTCTCGATCAACCGCGGGCCCAGAGCGCCGGCATGCTTCGGCTCGTGGATTTCCTGCATCTCCGGAAGTTCCGGCAGCTTGCGGAGATCGCGCACCCCTGCCCGGCTTTCCATGTAGCGAATCGCGAGATGCATCCAGAGCAGAGACGCCGCCGAGATCAAAAAGAGCAGCATGAAGCAGCTCGTCCAGATTCCGGTGAGGTCGTTCAACATGCCGAACGCGATCGGAAGAACGAAGCCGCCGAGACCGCCGATCATGCCGACGAGACCGCCGACCGCGCCGACATTGTTGGGGTAATAAACCGGGATGTGCTTAAAGACAGCCGCCTTCCCGAGGCTCATGAAAAAACCGAGTATGAAAACGAGGACCGTGAAGCCGGTAATGCCGATCGCAAAATCGAACATCACCGGACCATGCGTCGTCTGAACCGTATAGCTCGTGGGCGGATACGACAGCAGGAACGTCACCGCTACCGAGACCAGAAAGGTCCAGTACATCACCCGGCGGGCGCCGTATTTATCGGAGAGATGCCCGCCATAGATGCGGAAGATACTGGCCGGGATGGAATAGGCGGCCGCGAACATGCCGGCCGTTTTGATATCGAGGCCATAAACGCCGATCAGATAGCGCGGCAGCCAGAGCGAGAGCGCCACGAACGCGCCGAAGACGAAGAAATAATAAAGCGAAAAGCGCCAGACCTGAATGTTCTTCAACGGCGCAAGCTCAAGCCATGCGCTCTTCGGCTTTTCGCCATGCGCCTTCCGCGCCTTGAGGACGGGATCGTCGCTCGTGGTGAACCAGAAAACTACCGCCATCACAGCAATGGCGAGAGCCCATACCTTCGCCGTCGTCTGCCAGCCATACGCAACAAGAACAAAAGGGGCGCAGAATTTCGTAACCGCCGCGCCGACATTTCCGGCTCCGAAAATCCCGAGCGCCGTTCCCTGCTTGGAAGGAGGATACCAGCGCGAAACGTAAGCAATGCCCACAGCAAAAGAGCCGCCGGCAATACCGACTCCAAGCGCCGCCACTAGGACTTGCGGGTAGGTTGTAGCCCAGGTCAGCAAATAAGTGGCGACGGCCGCGGAAAGCATCGTTGCTGTGTAGACGAGACGGCCGCCATACTGGTCGGTCCAGACTCCGAGGAAGATTCGGATGAGCGAGCCGGTCAGAATCGGCGTGCCGACGAGAAGGCCGAACTGAGTTTCGTTCAGGCCCAGCTCTTGCTTGATACGAATTCCGATGATCGCGAAAATTGTCCAGACTGCGAAGCAGACGGTAAAGGCGATCGTCGACATCCATAGCGCAAGGGATTGATCCCGCGGCGCTACGCTAATTTTCGTGTTCATAAGCGAATCCCTTGTTCAATTTGCTCTCCTTTCAACGCGGTAGCTGCCTCGCGCGTTTTGATCTGCCGCAAAGAGCGGCAAGTTATTTTCGCAAATGTACCTATTCAGTTCCCTGCCGATCCGCAGTTGATCTGCATCAATGCAGATTCTTCGGAATTGAAAGCTAATAATACGAAAGGATAAAATTGTGGGTCGATCTGAAGCAAACAAGAAATCCGTGAGCGTTCTAAATGCTCTCGTTCAGGCGATACGAAAATATCGGCGAACGCGGAGAGCAAAAAGCGACCTTATTTTCTGCAGCGTAGCCGAGATTTCCGCCATCGCCAGAGATCTGAAGTTGAGCCCCCAGGAGCTCATGAAGCTCGTCACGGAAAAGAACGTAACCACCGCAGCACTCCGGGAGCTTTTGTCTGTCCTCGGAATCGAGGCGAAAAGCCTGAAGCTCGAAGATCCGGCCGTTATGCGCGAACTGGAACGTCAATGCCTTACATGCCAGCGCAAGGCGGAGTGCGCGTATCATCTCGCGCAAGGAACGGCGATCGAACACTATGAGGATTTCTGTCCAAATTCCTACACGCTGAACGATGTCGTAAGAACAACAAAATATACGAGAGTATAATTCCTCGATCAGATATGGCGCTCGAGTTCCAGCCTCTCGAAGAGGATCGTTGATAAGTAGCGTTCGGCGAAGGACGGAATCACCATAACGAGATTCTTGCCAGCGCTCTCCGGCCGCGCCACCAGACGAGCATAAGCCATCGCATCCTCGTTCGAAATCATGACCATCTCCGATGGTTTTGCGGTTGCTCAAAAACCGGCGTTTGCCGTTGTGCAATGTTTTAGCGTTCTGGCCGGCCTTTAGGAGCAATTGTGGAGACCGCTCGTCTGATGGGTTCCAATCTCGCCGATCGTTTTCTTGAAGAACGGCTGCCTCGCTACACGAGCTATCCCACCGCGCCCAACTTCTCCGAAGCCGTATCGTGCGGAACCTACCAAGCGTGGCTTGCTTCGACACCGGAAGGCGTCAGCGGATCGCTTTATGCCCACATACCGTTCTGTCGATCGATGTGCTGGTACTGCGGGTGCCATACCAAGATCACCCAACGTGATGCTCCAATCACTGACTATCTCTCGTTACTCAATCGCGAGATTGATCTTGTCGCCGATCAGCTCAAGCAGCCGCTTCTTGTCCGCCATCTCCATTTCGGAGGCGGCACTCCGACGATTATGGCGCCGGAAGCTTTTCTCAATCTTG
>JAJPHK010000142.1 GCA_021325315.1 Alphaproteobacteria bacterium | reverse complement strand
GGCCGCGAGATGGCGCATCAGGAGCTCGGCTACAATCTCCTGAAGCGCATCCGCGAGGACAACACCAAATTCGCCAAGGTCGAATCCGAGCCTTTGTCGGAAGGCCGGCAGATCGTGATGATTCTCGCACCGAAATAACGGCGCGGAGCCTTCAACGGAGACCGAGTTCCGCAGCGGCGGTGTGCGCGTTCTTGCGCCGGTCGACGCCGATCGCACGCGCCCCGCGCAAGGCGTTCATTCCGATTCGCCAGGGTTTGTTTACGCCGCTGACGACATGCACCATCTGTTGCAGCGGCATGCGCTCGATCTCTTCCTCCGGGCGCGACACATAAAGGTCTGCGTGCAGGAGACCGTCGCTTTCATAGCCGCGCGTATCGAGCCCGCGCATTTCGACCGCACGTACTGCCGCTTCCATTTCGCTCACACTGGCAAACCGGCGCTGTATGAAAGTCGCGCCGTCGAAGCGTTCGGTTTCCAGATTCTGACTCATCAGCGTCTCGATAATGTCGTCGTAAGCAAACATTCGTAGCACGAAGGACGCGACCCAGGCCGGGCGTCCCTTGTGCGCGAGCCGAGCGAGCCGCTGGAAGGTGCGGCTCGTGACGTAGCCCACACAGCCGGTCGACACGATGAGATCGACATCGGCGAGCAGGCCGGCCTGCTCCCGCGTCGGCTCCGTGGTCTCGAGATTGAGCGCAATGCCGCAATCGATCGCGCCGCTCGCCTCCGCGTAGCGGACCGCAGGCTCGGAGACATCGAGACCGATCACCTGGACATTCAGGTTCTTCGGCCAGGCGCGATAGAACGCCCGATCGAGGGACAGGATTTCGTCGCTCGTCAGCCCTTGCAAAGCGGGCGAGGTATAACGCTCGCGCAGCGTGTCGTAATTGAGCCGGTATTTCATCAGGGCGCCGTTGACGCCGTAGGAACAGCCGAGGTCGAGCACGGTGACCGGCTCGCGCTGCCGCTTGGCGCGCGCGAGGATCAACTGCTCGATAATTGGCTGAGCGAGATGCGGAATGATGTAGTCGAGCTGGCCAAGGACTCGAAAATACTGTCGAGGGTCTTTAGCGATATAGATGTCGTCGAAATTGGCCTTGTCGTGGTTAATCACGGAAAAACTCAAGGGTCGCTGCATTGGCAGTCCTTTCTCTTTTGTCGGCTTGCGTGCCGAGTTCAACCTCCAGACGTGGTTTTGGATGGGTATCCAAAAGAGAATCTAGGTGTTTCAACGCTTTATTCAAAGGCCGCGATGGTTGAAAAATCCCGCTAACCCTTCTATCAACACGCCTTTCGAGGATTGCCCGGCTCAAAAGGGCTGCCGTGGCGGTTCCATCCGCTCAACCGAGCAAAATCAAGCCACACTAACGGGCCGCTGCGGTTCCATGCCGGCCCACGGAGAGCCAAATGCCCAAACTGAAGACGAAGTCCGGCGCGAAGAAACGATTCAAAATCTCCGCCACCGGAAAGGTGATCGCTCCGCAGGCCAACAAGCGCCACGGGATGATCAAGCGGACCAAGAAACAAATCCGGCAGCTGCGCGGCACGACCACCATGAAAGAGGTCGACGCGCATCACGTCCGCAAGATCTACATGCCCTACGGCTGAGCTTTAAGTTTTTGGAGAGATCATCATGGCACGCGTCAAACGCGGCGTAACGTCCCACGCCAAGCACAAAAAGGTTCTGAAGGCCGCCAAGGGTTACTACGGCCGCCGCAAGAACACGATCCGTATCGCCAAGCAGGCGGTCGAAAAGGCGAACCAGTACGCCTATCGCGACCGCAAGAACCGCAAGCGCTCGTTCCGCGCCCTCTGGATCCAGCGCATCAACGCCGCCGTGCGCGAGCACGGCCTCACCTATGGCCGATTTATCGACGGCCTCGGCAAGGCCGGGGTCGCAGTCGACCGCAAGGTGCTCGCCGATCTCGCGGTGCGCGAGCCGGCAGCGTTCAAGGCGATCGTCGATACGGCCCGCGCCGCGCTTCCTCACTGAGCCGGCTTTAAGCCTTTCCGAGGCCTGAAATCGCGAGGCGCCTTCCCGGGTGCCGCGCGGTTTTCGTTCGTGTACGGTGTCCATCCCGAATTCCGAGTCGTTCATGACCGATCTGAAGCAACTCGAAGCCGAACTCATGAAGTCGATCGATGCGGCCAAGGACGAGGCCGCGGTCGAGGCCGTGCGTGTCTCGGCGCTCGGCAAGAAGGGCTCGATCTCGGAGTTACTCAAGACGCTCGGCGCCATGACGCCGGAAGAGCGCAAGCAAAACGGTCCGCTGATCAACGGCTTGCGCGACCGCGTGAGCGAAGCGCTGAATGCGAAGAAAAATGCGCTGAAGCAGGCGGCGCTTTCCCAGCAGCTCGCCGCCGACAAAGCCGATGTGACGCTGCCCGTGCGCGAGAACGCCTTGGAGCGCGGGCGCATTCATCCGGTGAGCCAGGTGATCGACGAGGTCACGACAATCTTCGCCGATATGGGCTTCTCCGTCGCCGAAGGTCCTGACATCGAGACCGATTTCTACAATTTCACCGCGCTTAACTTCCCCGAAGGCCATCCGGCGCGAGAGATGCACGATACGTTCTTCTTCAATCCCGGCCCTGACGGCCAGCGGAAGCTCCTGCGCACGCACACTTCGCCGGTGCAAATCCGCACGATGGAAAAAGTGAAGCCGCCGATCCGCGTCATCATGCCGGGCCGCACCTATCGCTGCGACTCGGATCAAACACACACGCCGATGTTCCATCAGGTCGAAGGGCTCGTGATCGACAAGGGATCGCACCTTGGCCATCTGAAATGGATACTCGAAGAGTTCTGCAAGGCGTTCTTCGAAGTACCCTCGGTGAAGATGCGCTTCCGGCCGTCGTTCTTCCCGTTCACCGAGCCCTCGATGGAGGTCGACATCCAGTGCGACCGGCGCGGCAACGAAGTGCGCTTCGGCGAGGGCAGCGACTGGATGGAGATTCTCGGCTGCGGGATGGTGCATCCGAACGTGCTGAAAAACTGCAAGCTCGATCCGAACGAGTACCAGGGCTTTGCCTGGGGTATGGGGATTGATCGCATCGCGATGCTCAAATACGGCATGCCCGATCTGCGCGCGTTCTTCGAGGCGGATGTGCGCTGGCTCTCGCACTACGGCTTCAGGCCGCTCGATTTCCCGACGCTCGCGGGAGGCTTAAGCGGATGAAGTTCACCCTCTCCTGGCTGAAAGAGCACCTTGAGACCGACGCTTCGCTCTCGGAGATCGCCGACAAGCTCACGATGATCGGCCTTGAGGTCGAGCGCATTGAGGATAAGGCGGCGGCGCTCGCCCCGTTCACCACCGCGCGCGTGATTTCCGCCGAAAAGCATCCCGATGCCGACCGGCTGCGCGTCTGCAAGGTCGATCCGGGCGACGGGAAGCCCGTGCAGGTCGTCTGCGGCGCGCCGAACGCGCGCGCAGGCCTAATCGGCGTGTTCGCGCGAGCCGGCACGCATATTCCGGGCACGGGGCTCGATCTCAAGGTCGGGAAAATCCGCGGGCAGGAAAGCCACGGCATGCTCGTTTCCGCCCGTGAAATGGGGATTTCCGACGAGCACGAAGGCATCATCGAGCTTCCCGCCGACACGCCTATCGGCAAGCCGTTTGCGCCGCTGATGGGGCTCGACGATCCGATGCTTGAGATTGCGGTGACGCCGAACCGCGCCGACTGCCTCGGCGTGCGCGGAATTGCGCGGGATCTCGCAGCGGCGCTCGTCGGCAAGCTCAAGGACGAGCGCACGATGCCGGTGAAGGGCGAATTCCCCTGCCCCGTGTCGGTGAAGATCGAGGACGCTTCGCTCTGCCCCGCTTTCGCGCTCCGGCTCGTGCGCGGCGTGAAAAACGGCCCCTCGCCGGAATGGCTGCAACGCAGACTGCGCGCGATCGGCCTCCGCCCGATCAATGCGCTCGTCGACATCACCAATCTCCTCACCTTCGACCGCGCGCGGCCCCTGCATGTGTTCGACGCGGCGAAGGTGAAGGGCAATCTCGTTATTCGCCGTGCGAAGGCGGGCGAAAAACTCCTGGCGCTCGACGGCAAGACTTACGAATTCGATTCCGAGATGTGCGTGATCGCCGACGACAACGGCGTGGAATCGCTTTCCGGCATCATGGGCGGCGAAGCGAGCGGCTGCTCGGAATCGACCATCGACGTTTTGATCGAATCGGCGCTGTGGAACCCGGTCAACATCGCGCATACCGGCCGCAAGCTTGGCATCAATTCCGATGCGCGCTACCGCTTCGAGCGAGGCGTGGATCCGGCCTTCACCGTGCCGGGCTTGGATCTCGCGACCAAGCTCGTGATCGAGCTTTGCGGCGGCAAGCCTTCCGAGATCGTGCTCGCGGGCGCGATCCCCGAAGCCAACCGCGTGATCGATTTTCCGCTGCACGAGCCGCACCGGCTCGCCGGGCTTGAACTCAAGGCGGGCGAAGCGAAGCGCATCCTCACCTCGCTCGGGTTCATCGTTTCGGGGAATACCGAGGTCGTGAAAGTCGCGGTGCCCTCGTGGCGCGGCGACGTGGAAGGCAAAGCCGATCTCGTCGAGGAAATCGTCCGCATCGCTGGCGTTGACCGCGTGCCGGCGACTCCTTTCGAGCGCGGCGAATTTGCCAGGAAGCCCGTGCTCACGGCGCTGCAAAAGCGCACGCGCGCGGCAAAACGCGCGCTCGCGGGCGCCGGCCTCGTGGAAGCGGTGACCTGGTCGTTTATCTCGAAACAGCAGGCCGAGGCCTTCGGCGGCGGCAAGCCTTCGCTTGCGCTTGCGAACCCGATCGCGGCGGAGCTTTCCGACATGCGGCCGAGTCTCATCCCGGGGCTCGCGCTCGCCGCGCAACGGAACGCCGACCGGGGCTACGCGGACTCGGCCCTTTTCGAAGTCGGCCAGATTTTCCTCGGCGACAAGCCCGAGGAGCAGTTGATGGCGGCGACCAGCCTGCGAAAGGGCACGGCGAAGGTCGCGGGCGCTGGCCGCCACTGGTCGGGCAGCGCCGGAAATGTCGACGTGTTCGACGCCAAGGCCGATGCGCTGGAGACGCTCGCGGCCTCTGGCGCGCCGCTCGACAAATTGCAGATCGTACCGGGCGGGCCCGCTTACCTGCATCCCGGCCGCTCGGGTACGATCCAGCTCGGGCCGAAAAATATCCTCGCCTATTTCGGCGAGTTGCATCCAGCGGCCTGCGAAGCGCTCGGCGTCGAAGGGCCGGTTGCGGTTTCGGAAACGATCCTCGACCGTATCCCCGAGCCGAAAGCCAAGGCGACACGGGCGAAGCCGCCGCTCATGCTCTCGCCGTTCCAGCCGGTGGAGCGCGATTTCGCCTTCATCGTCGACCGCGAGGTGCAGGCCACCGATATCGTGAAGGCGGCGCAGGGCGCAGACAAGAATCTGATCGCGGCGGTGGATGTCTTCGATCTCTACGAAGGCAAGGGCATCGAGCCGGGCAAAAAGTCGCTTGCGATTGCCGTGACGATCCAGCCGGTCGAAAAAACGCTGACCGACGCCGAGATCGAGGCGATTGCGAGCAAAATCGTCGCGGAAGTCACGAAAAAAACCGGCGCGGTGCTCCGCGGCTAAACCGGCACGAGATCGGCGAACACGAAGCCGTCGCGCTCGACGACTTCAGCCGGCTTCACCTTGATTTCACGATTGAACATCGGCCCGCCGATGACGCAGCTGTGAAACTCGCCGCGTTCGCCGCAGGGGTCGACCTCCGCCGGCAGATCGGCGAGCAGCGAAATATCGTAGGCACGGCCCGCGAACGGCTTCGGCAAAATTCTCGGATCGATACAGACGAGATTCGCCTTCAGCCCGCCTTTGATCATCTCGCGCGCGAGCATGGAAGTCGGCCGGCCCCAGAGCGGGAAAACGGGTTCGATTCCGCTTCCCGCCATTTTCTCCTCGCGGTAGCGCCGCACGTCCTCGAGGAACAGGTCGCCAAAAATCACGTGCGCGATTCCTTCGCGTTTTGCTTCGGCAAGGGCGGCGCTCATCCGCGTCTCGTAAATCTCGTTCGGACAGGGAAACGGAATTGGCACGATTTTCTGCTTGAGCCCCATCGCCTCGCACTGAAGTTTCAGGATTTCCTCGCGCACCGCATGCATCGCGACGCGGCCAAAGGTTTCGGTCACGGTCGTAAGCGCGCCCGCAATTTCATATTCGCCGGACTGAAGCGCCTCATATAGCGCCCAGGCCGAATCCTTGCCGCTCGACCAGGCGATCAGCGCTTTTTTCGGCATCACCGCCGCTTGCGCGCGCTCTCGCGCGCGGGCGCGGGGGCCGGTTTCTCGGAAGCCGTGAGATGCCTCAGTGCGAGCTCGGCGGCGCGCTCGCCGGAAAACGCCGCGCCCGCGACCGTGCCCCAGAGCGTTTCATGCGCGGCTTCGCCTGCGAAAAACAGCCGCTCCTGGACGGGCTGCATCAAAACCCGGCGGCTGCCGCCGGCGCCCGGAGCCGCGGCCGACGTGCCGCCGAGCACATAGGGCTCACGGCTCCAGCGCGCGACGTCGACTTTTCCGATTTCGACCTTCTTGCCGCCGCTGAAATGCTCGCGCACGAACTTCGCGATGAAATCGGCGACAGCCGCATCGCCCGCCGCGGACAATTCGCGCCCAAACGCTCCGCCGAAATCCGCGTACACAAGATCGGAGCCGCCGGGACGCATGGTGAACATCACCGAACGCGTGTCTTCCGTCTTGAAGATCACCCGCTCGTCCGCGTTGAAGCGGAACGGATTACCGGGGAGTTCGAAGACCGCGCGCTCGCGCGTACCCAATGAAAGCTTGTTGATCGCGTCCATAACCGATGCGGGAAGCGCGGGCGAAAAACGGATACGGTTTGCTGCGAGCACGCCCGTCGAGACCGTGACGATCACCGCTCTTGCGCTCACCGTCCCTCGGTTGCTCTCCAGCTCCACGCGGCTTCGGTTCGTCATGTCGATCCGCTGGACGATCGTGTTGGTTTCAAGCTCCAGCGGTTTCGCGATGGCGGTAATCAGCGCGTTCGTGCCCTGCCGGATCATCACGTCGTCGTAACGCTCCTCGAGGCGCGAGAGATCGACGGTCGAAATTTCGTCGAGTTCCTTGCCGTGCGGGAGCGGCCCGAGCGCGAACGACACCGTGCCCTTCCAGTCGCCGATATCGGGAAGCACGCGGCTCGCCGGAACGTCGCGGCCGAGCTCGGCGACGGCGGCGATCGTGCGGCTCGTGCGGCCAAGCGCGGCGGTGAAATCGTCATATTCGTTGTCGCGCGCCTCGCGGTCGCCGATATAGAGGCGCTTGCCGACAGGCGGACCGTAAACCGTCAGGCGCTCCGCTCGCGCAAGCCTGACAAGCGGATTTTGCTCGGGCGCGGAAAAGCGGTTCGCGCCCTTGTCGTAAATCGCGCCGGAAACGCGCGGAGCGCTCGCGATCCGCCCGCCCGGGCCGCCGGCGGCTTCCAGCACGATCGCGCGGCGGCCGGCCGCCTTGATCTTGTGCGCGGCCGCCAATCCCGCCGCACCCGCGCCGACAATCGCGACGTCGTATTCGCCCGCGGCACGGGCAACGCGCGGCATCGCCGCAAATGCGGCGGCGCTCACGAGCAAATCTCGGCGGGAAGGGCGGTATGGCATCAATGCGAATCCGGCATGTTTGATAGCACGCGGTTCAATTCACGCCAGCCATGGCCTTGCGCCGCCGCAGTTCCTTGCTTAACTGCGGGATCGATTTTTCGGAGCCGCAGCCCATGTTCGAAGCCGCCATTCAAGCCTTCGGCGAAACCTTCTCGCCGCCGCTCCGCAAGATTTTGCTGAAATCGCTCGGCCTCGCATTCCTGCTTCTTCTCGTGCTCGGCATGGTGCTGCAGGGCGTAATCACGCATCTTGTAACGCTCCCCTACCCGTTCGATACGGCGCTTGCGGTCGTGTCCGCCCTCGGGCTGATCGCGGGCGCGGTCTATCTCGTGCCGCCGATCACCTCGCTCGTCGCCTCGCTCTTTTTCGACGACATCGCCGAGCAGGTGGAGCGGCGCAATTTTCCGGCTGACGCGCCGGGCAAGGCGCTTCCGATCACCACCTCGACGATGCTCTCGATCCGCTTTTTCGGGATCGTGCTTCTCGTCAACCTCTGCGCGCTCCTCCTGCTCATTCTTCCGGGCATCAATGTCGGCGTGTTCTTCGCCGCGAACGCTTACTTGCTGAGCCGGGAATTTTTCGAGCTCGCGGCGATGCGCTTCCGGCCGATCCCCGAAGCGCGCGCACTCCGGAAGGAGCACGCGGTCCGTATTTTTGCCTGCGGGCTGATCATCGCCTGCGTCGTGTTCGTGCCGATCCTGAACCTGATCACGCCGGTGTTCGCGACCGCCTTCATGGTACGGATGCACAAGAAGATTTCCGCGGAAATCGCGCGGCGGCCCGCGGTGCGGGCGCCCTCGCCAGTGCCCGACTAGACGCGCTTCTCCGGCCAATTACAGAGATCGCTGATCAGGCAGCCGGGGCAATCGGGAAGCCGCGCCTTGCACACATAACGCCCGTGCAGGATGAGCCAGTGGTGCGCATGCAGCTTGAAGCGATCCGGCACGCGCGCAAGCAGCCCCATCTCGACTTCGTGCACGTCTTTTCCCGCTGCGAGCCCCGTGCGGTTCGAGACGCGAAAGATGTGGGTGTCGACCGCGATCGTGGGTTTTCCGAAAGCAATGTTCAAGACGACATTCGCGGTCTTGCGCCCGACGCCGGGAAGGCTCTCCAGCGCTTCGTGGGTGCCCGGTACCTTGCCGCCGAAGTCGGCGATGAGCTTTTTTGAAAGCGCGATCACATTCTTCGCCTTCATACGGTAAAGCCCGATCGTCTTGATCAGATCGCGCACCTTCGCCTCGCCGAGCTTGAGCATTTTCTGCGGCGTGTCGGCGGCCTTGAACAAGGCGGGCGTCGCCTTGTTCACGCCCGCGTCGGTCGCCTGCGCGGAGAGCACGACGGCGACGAGCAGCGTAAAGGCGTCCTTGTGGTGCAACTCGCCTTCGGGGTGGGGATTCGCCTTCTCGAAGCGGCGGAAAGCCTCTTCGATTTCGGCCCCGGTCCAGGGCTTTACCGGTTTTTCGGCCCGTTTTGCCGAAACAACCCGCGCCCGCCTGGTGTTTTTCTTTCCGCCCATTTCATCCCTATAATGAGGCACGATGCAGCAAGGCAACACGATTTCCGATCCGGTGCTGTTCGAGGCGCGGCTTTCGCCCTACCGCTCCCTCTCGGCGCGGGGCTTTAATCTTTTGATGCTGTTCCTCGGCATTTTGAGCTTCATTGTCGGCGTCGTGTTTCTTTCGCTCGGCGCGTGGCCGGTGTTCGGTTTTTTCGGACTCGACGTTCTCCTCCTGTGGTTCGCGCTGCGCGTCAATTATCGCGACGCCGACGCCTATGAGGATATCCGCATCACGCCGGTATCGTTGTCGGTCAGCCAAGTGTCGAAGCATGGCGAGCGGCGCGACACCGAATTCAATCCGCGCTGGACTCGGCTCGAAAAAACCGAGGACGAGCTCATGGGCGTTACCAAGGTCGCGCTCGTCTCGCGCGGCCTTGCGCTCATCGTCGGCTCTTTCCTGCCGCCCTTCTACAAGAAGGAGCTCGCATCGCGCCTTGCGAGCGCGCTTGCCATTGCGAAACGTTGAGAGCGTGAAATCGGGTGGGCGCGCGCGGGCGCGCCGCCTATATCGGCGGAAAGGAGAGAGACCATGCTGACCGCCGAAAAACTGGACTTCCATCAACACGACGACGCGAGCGATTACGAAATCGTCAAGCGCGCGATCGCCTACACCACCAAGAACTTCCGCGCGCAACCGCAGGTCGACGCGATTGCGCACGCCGCCGGCACCGATCCGCGCCGGCTGAACGAATTGTTCCGCCGCTGGTGCGGCCTGTCGCCGAACGTGTTTCTGCAGTCGGTGACGCTCGACAACGCGCGCAAGATTTTGCGCGACAGCCCGAACATTCTCGACGCCTCCTACGAGCTCGGCCTTTCCGGCCCGGGGCGGCTGCACGATCTTTTCGTGACGCACGAATCGATGTCGCCGGGCGAATGGAAGGCGGGAGGCGAAGGGCTCACGGTCTATTACGGCTTCCACGCTTCGCCGTTTGGTTACGCTCTGGTTATGACGACGGAGCGCGGCCTGTGCGGGCTTGCCTTTGCGGACGCGGGCGAGGAACGCAAGGCGCTCGAAGACATGAAGGGCCGCTGGCCGAATGCGCGCTACCTCGAAGACAGCGCGCGGACGGTTCCGTTCGCGCAGCGGATTTTCGATTCGCAAAACTGGCGGCCGGACACGCTGCTGCGTGTGGTGCTGATCGGCACCGATTTCGAGGTGCGGGTGTGGGAGACGTTGCTCAAAATTCCGATGGGCCGGGCGACGACCTATTCGGACATCGCGAAGAAACTCGAGAAGCCAAAGGCCGCGCGCGCGGTGGGTGCTGCGGTCGGCAAGAATCCGATTTCCTTTGTGGTGCCTTGTCATCGCGTCGTCGGCAAAAGCGGCGCGCTCACCGGCTATCATTGGGGGCTCACCAGGAAGCGCGCAATGTTAGGGTGGGAAGCGGCACGGGTGGCGTGAGTCCTCCTCCGTGTCATGGCCGGGGCTTGTCACCCAAGTCGGGTTTACCCGACTTGGGCATTTAACGTGCCGAACTCGGGCAAGCCCGACTTCGGATGCCATCCACGTCTTTTTGCTGAGATGCCGTTAAGGCGTGGATGCCCGCGACAAGCGCGGGCATGACGGGAATGAATCGTTGCGTCCATTTGAGCAGCCTCCATCGTCCCCGCGCCCGCGTTTTTTCACGCGTCCGGGCATTCCTTCATCACAGCCCTCGTTTCCTTTCAAAGAAGCGAGGGGGCCGGAGCGCCGCTACGGCGCATCGGGCCTTCCGTTTGCCTCTCTTTCGAGAGGCGGGCGCTTCGCAGCGCTCCAGCTCGGCGATTTCTCGCTCGTAAGGGCCGTGCTTCCGGGTGCCGGCTACCAGGCGGCGTCGGGAGGCCATTGAAGGCCTAAGCCGCGCACGCGGACGAGGATTTCCCTCGCCCAAACCGCACCACGTCCAGCCACTGAAGACGGCGGGGCCTGTCTTACCCCACGGACGGCTGCCTTGAGCGTCCCGGTGCTCCGCTTGCGAAGCGGAACAGCGAGCGCCGGACCTTTCCCCGCACCATGACGCCTCATGAGCGCGCCCCTCGGCGGGAAAGGGTGATAGGAATATAGTCCATGAAAAGAAGGGCTGTCAAGCGTCATTCGCGCTCGCCCCTCTCCACACGTCATGCCCGGCCGAAAGGCGCGAAGCGCCTGAAGTACCGGGCATCCACGCCTTTCTTTGCTGTGCTGCCGTTAAGACATGGATGGCATCCGAACTCGCATGTATGCGAGTTCGGCTCGTTTAAAAGTCATAAGCCCGGCCATGACGGGTTGTGATAGGTTCGCGCAATGCGTTTCGCCCTACCGCAATCCCGCCGCGGGCCTGTCGGGCAGGATCACAGGCTGCGGTGCGTGCGGGAAGTCGCCCTTTTGATAAGCGGCGAGCGTCTCCGTGCTCAGCCCATCCATGAAATCGGCGAGCTTCGAATACGTCTCGCATTTCACTTCCGGCAGGCCGCAGACGCGCTCGGCGAAGGCGAGCAGCGCTTCGTTGTAGACGCCGCCGTGATAATTCGTGAAATGGTGCCCGATGTGGATGGGCGCGCGATTGCCGGAATAGTTCGCCTTGAAGTACGCGAGATAGGTCTCGAGCATCTCGTCACGGTCGCGTTCGCGCCGCGCGCTCGAATCGAGCCCGAGCGATTGCGCAATGAAGAAATTGTAATCCATCGAAAGCGTCGCCTTGCGGGAACGGGCGAGGCGCAATTCCGCGAGATCGAAACGCCAGAGCCCGTCCTTCTTTTCCGGCCAGCGATCCGGCGGCATCGTGCCGCTTGTGTCGTAGCGGAAGCCGGCCTGCTTCAGCGCGGGATAAAGCCCCGGGCTCGTCGAGAGATACGGCGCGCGGAAGCCTTTAATGTCCGATGCCGGAAACGAGAATTTCACGTCCTCCGGCAGCCCGTTGTTCTCCGCGACGTGATCGACGAGCTGATTGTAGCTTTTGAATTCCTGCGCCCAGTCGGCGCTCGACCAGTGCTTGCCGTCGAGATGCCCGACCGCGTGCGAGGCGATCTCATGGCCCGCGGCGTGCATCTCATTGATGTATTTGACGCGCTCCGCGATCTCCTCGGGCGAGCCGCCGAAATTGATGTTGGAATAGCCGCGGCGCTCGTACGGCCCCTGATAGAGCGCACGCTTTTCGTTGGCGAGATAATTGATGCCGCTCACGAAAAACGTGAAACGGACGGTCACGCCTTTTTCGTTCAGGCGCGCGACGAATTCGGAAAGCTCCTTCCAGCGCGAAAGCTCCGTGCAATTGTCGAAAGCAATCGCAATGAATTGCGGCGGGCGCTCGGCCGCGACCGCCGGAATCGAAATTGTCGTCAATGCCAGCGCGAAAGCGATTTCGCGCGCGCAGGTCATGCGGCGAGATCCACCTTGCCGGCGACGGTGGAGTCGGCGTTCAGCCGATAGATGATCGGCACGCCGGTCGAAAGCTCGCGCTTCAAGATGCCTTCCGGCGTGAGCTTCTCCAGCACCATCACGAGCGCGCGGAGCGAATTGCCGTGCGCGGCGACGATCGTGCGCTCGCCGCGCAACACGCGCGGCAGGATTTCCTGCACGAAATAGGGAAGCGCGCGGGCGATGGTGTCGCGCAGGCTCTCGCCGCCGGGCGGCGCAATGTCGAAGGAACGGCGCCATTTCAGCACCTGCTCCTCGCCCCATTTCTTTCGCGCGTCGTCCTTGTTCATGCCGACGAGGTCGCCATAGTCGCGCTCGTTCAGCGCGACGTTCTTGATGATGGGAATTCCCGTGTTGCCCATCTCTTGAAGTGCGATTTCGAGCGTACGCTGGGCGCGTTTCAGGTTCGACGTGAAGCCGACGTCGAATTTCAGGCCCTCCGCCTTGAGCCGCGCACCGGCCTTTTTCGCCTCGGCGATGCCTTGCTCGGTGAGGTCGACGTCCTTCCAGCCGGTGAAGAGATTCTTCAGATTCCACTCGCTCTGGCCGTGACGAACGAGCACAAGTATTCGGTCGGTCATCTCACTCCCTGCGCGTTATTTCAAAAATCGGTAAGCCCCAAGACGTCGGCCATGGAATAAAGCCCCGGCTTTTTGCCCTTTGCCCATCTCGCGGCGGCGAGCGCGCCGCGCGCGAAAATCATGCGGTCCTCGGCTTTATGCGAAAGCTCCAGCCGCTCGGCGGGCCCGGCGAAGATCACCGTATGCTCGCCGACGACGCTGCCGCCGCGAAGCGTGGCGAAGCCGATGTCGCCGGGCTTCCTCGCGCCGGTGTGGCCGTCGCGCCCGCTTTGCTTGCGCTCGTTGAGGTTGATCCCGCGCCCGGCCGCGGCGGCTTCGCCCAGGAGGAGCGCCGTGCCCGAAGGCGCGTCCACTTTCTGGTTGTGATGCATTTCGAGAATTTCGATGTCGAAATCGTTGCCGAGCGTCTTCGCGACGCGCTTGGTGAGCGCCGCCAAAAGATTCACGCCCATGCTCATATTGCCGGACTTCACGATCGCGGTATGACGCGCGCAGGATTCGATCTTCTTCTCGTCCTCGGCGGAAAATCCGGTGGTGCCGATCACATGCGCGATCTTGTTTTCGGCGGCGAGCGCGGCGAAGCCGACCGACGCGGCGGGCGTCGAGAAATCGACGATCACATCGGCCTTGGTGATCAGCGCCGCCGCCTCGCCCACGACCTGCACGCCCAAGGGCTTCAGGCCCGCGAGCGGGCCCGCATCCTCGCCGTATTCGGTGACGCCCATGCGCTCGACCGCGCCCGCGAGCGTCATGCCCCCGGTCTCATAAATCGCGCGGATCAGCGTGCGGCCCATGCGGCCGACGGCACCAGTGACGAGAATACGCAAATCGGCCATGCCCAAGCCCTTCTCTCGAAAGGGTATAACGCGCAGCGCGGGCTTGGGAAAGCAGCCGCGATCCCCTCCTCCTCATCACCGGGTCGCAGCGGCCCGTGAGCAAAGCGAACGGCTGCCGCTGCGAGACCCGGTGATCCATGGCGAAGTGCGGCATACGCGGAAAATCATCATGGATTACCGGGACTCGTCCGCGCCACGGCTCGCGTTCCGCTCGCCGGGCGCGACGGCCCGGTAATGACAAAAATTGTTACGGCGAAAGCAGCATGTAGCCGGGCAGGTTTGGATAAAATTTATGGCAAACGAGCGCGAGCACAAAGAGCAGCATTAACGACGCAAGCATCAGCGCGAGCGTTTCGGGTTCGAGCTTCGGCTGGGGCGGACGCGGGGGCAGCGTCGTGGGCATTGGCATCTCCATCGCATCGTTGCGATATGCGATGAAAACGCGCGAGACGCGGCTAAGGTTGCGGCTCTTCATAGCCCTCGATCACGACGATATCGGCTTCGGTCACCGGCGCGCGGATCGCGAGCGCATCCCGATACTCCCGCGAATTCCAGCAATCGAGGGCGGTTTGCATGTCCGGAAACTCGATCACCACATGGCGGGCGCGTGTCGTGCCCTCGACCGTCTCGAACTTGCCGCCGCGCACGACAAAGCGGCCCTTGTATTTCCCGAGCACCGCGTCGAGCGCATCGGAATAGGCCTTATAAGGCGTCATGTCGGTGACATCGACCCGCGCGATCCAATATCCCTTGGGCATCTTGCGCGCTTACGAAGGCTGGGGGCCTTCGTAGCCCTCGATAACGACAATGTCGCCGTCGGAAATGCCCTGCCGGATTTTGAGCGCTTCCTTGTATTCGGGCGAATTCCAGCAATCGAGCGCGGCTTGATAGCTCGGGAACTCGATCACGACGTTGCGGGCGCGCGCTTTGCCCTCGACGCATTCGAATTTGCCCGCGCGCACCAGAAAGCGCGCGCCATATTTCTTGAAGGCTTTGCCGTTCGCTACAGCATATTCCTTGTAACGTTCGGGATTGGTCGTATCCATGCGCGCGATCCAATAACCTTTCGGCATATTTTTCTCCCCTATTTCAGCGCGGCGGAAATTTCGCCGCCGATCGATTTCGCGGCAGCGGCCGGATCGGGCGCGGCGGTGACGGGGCGGCCGACCACGAGATAGTCTGCGCCCGCCTGAATGGCATCCTTCGGCGTCACGGTCCGCTTTTGATCGCCGGAATCAAAGCCCGCGGGCCGGATGCCGGGCGTGACGATCAGGGTTTCTCCGCCAACCCTCCTGCGGATCATAGCCGCTTCCGCTGCCGAAGCGACAATGCCGTCGATTCCGATCTCCTTCGCCTGCCCCGCCTTCTTCAAGACGAGATCGGAAACGGACATCGTGTAGCCCGCCTCGGCAAGATCCTTGTCGTCCCACGAGGTGAGCACGGTGACGGCGAGAATTTTCAGCTTCGATTTTCCGCGCCCGGCGGCCGCCGCGCGCATCGTCTGCGGGAAAGCATGCACGGTCAAGAACGTCATGCCGCGCTCGGCCGCGCGCTCGACCGCGCGCGAGACGGTGTTGCCGATATCGTGGAGCTTCAAATCGAGGAACACTTTCTTGCCCGCGCGCGCGAGCCGGTCCGCGAAAGCGAGCCCGTCTTTCGCGAGCGCGAGCTCATAGCCGACCTTGTAGAACGAGGCCGCGCCGCCGAGCCTTTCCACGAGTTTTTCCGCCGCCGTGACATCCGGAAGATCGAGGGCGACTATTAGGCGTTCGGCCGGCGGAATGTTCAAGGCGCAATCCTCACAATTCGGACTCCGCGAATGCGATAAGCCGCGTGAGCGACGCGCGCAAGAAGCCCGCCTGGCGCATGTCCTTCAATCCCCCGTTCTCGTCGAACGCCTGCCCGGCTTCAGAAACGGCGATTTGTTCGGGCAGCACTGTCGCGCCAAGGCCGAGTTCCAGCGTCTGCCGAAGCGCGATCAGCGCGCGATAGCCGCCGAGGCGGCCGTTCGAGGTCGAGCCGATCGCGAAGAAGCGGCCCTTGAACGGATCAGTCAAAGGTTCCTTCGCGCGCGAGATCCAGTCGAGCGTGTTCTTCAGGAGCGGCGGCAGCGACGCGTTGTATTCGGGCGTCGCGATGAAGACGCCGCGATGCGCGAGCAGCATGCGGCGGAGCTTGCGCGCGTTTTCCGGCGCGCCCTCGCGCGCTTCGAGATCGCCGTCGTAAATCGGCATCGGATAGTCGGAGAGCGAAATCAGCGAGGGCTCGGCGTCGAGTATCGCGAGTTCTTTCGCGGCGAGCGAAGCGAGCTTCTGCGAGAGCGCGCCGGTGCGGATCGAGCCCGCGAAAACGAGGATTTTTGCTTGCGCCATCGGCTAGACGGCCGCGCGATAGACCCAGACGCGGGCAGGCGGAAGATTGAGCCAGATGCGGGGCGAGGCGGAAAGCGCGTAACGGTTCGGCCGCGGCGGAATCGGCGCGGTCATCGCATAGGTGAACTGGATAAAGGGCGCGCCGGGCCGCAGGAGCTTCAGCGCCCCCTTTAACGTCCGCAAGCGCACATGCATCGGCCGGGTCATCAAGGGAAGGCTCGAGACGATCGCGGCCAAGGGCTCGCGCGCGATCTCGCCGAGCGTCTCGGCAAGCGCATAGCCGTCGCCCTGTACGACATGCACGCCGGGGAAGCGTTTCTTCACCAGCGCGCAAAAGCCCGGGTTGAACTCGACGGTGATCAGCCGCTCGGGCGCGATCCCGCGCGCGAGAATGGCTTCGGTGACGGGCCCGGTGCCGGGCCCGAGCTCCACGATGGGGCCGGGAATCGCGAGGTCGATCTGCTGCGCCATCGCTTTTGCGAGCGCGGGCGAGGACGGCGAGACCGCGCCGGTTTTCAGCGGGTTTTGCAGCCAGGAGGATAAAAACTTCACCTCGTCGTCGAGGCGGAGCTTCGGTTTCTTCGCAACAAACGATCGGGACATGTTTTTGTCCAGCACCCCGGCAAGAACTTCAGTATCGCACAGTTCCGGAACCTTGCCAGCGGGTGCCGGCGAAGCGGGAACCGCGGCGTGTTATTCGAAAAACTCGCGCATTTTAGCAAAAAACCCGCTCGATTCCGGATGCGTTTCCTTCGAGCTTTCCTTCTCGAATTCCTGAAGCAGCTCTTTCTGGCGTTTGTTGAGCTTTTGCGGGGTTTCAACCGAAACCTGCACGAACATATCGCCGCGCGTTTTCGAACGCAGTACGCTCATACCCTTGCCGGCCAGCCGGAAACGCTTACCGCTCTGGGTGCCTTCGGGGATTTTCACCTTGGTGCGGCCGCCGTCGATCGTCGGCACTTCGAAATCGCCGCCGAGCGCCGCCGTGGTCATGGAAATCGGTACCCGGCAATAGAGATCGGCGCCCTCGCGCTGGAACATCGGGTGCGGGGTGATGGAGAGGAAAATATAGAGATCGCCCGGCGGGCCGCCGCGCATGCCCGCCTCGCCCTCTTCGGCAAGGCGAATGCGGGTGCCGTCCTCGACGCCGGCCGGGATTTGCACCTCCAGCGTGCGCTCTTTCGTAACGCGGCCCGCGCCGTTGCAGGCCTTGCAGGGATCCTGAATGACCGAGCCGCGGCCCTGGCAGGTCGGGCAGGTGCGCTCTAGCGTGAAGAAGCCCTGCGCATGGCGGATGCGGCCAGTGCCGTTGCAGGAGCGGCAGGCCGCGGGTTGCGTGCCGGCTTTCGCGCCGGTGCCGGAACAGGCGACGCAAGTGACGTTCGTCGGGAGCTGGATCGAGGCGGTCTTGCCACTGAAAGCTTCCTCCAGCGTAATCTCGAGATTGAAGCGCAAGTCTGCGCCGCGTTCGCGGCCCGAGGCGCGGCCGCGCCCGCCGCGCGCCATGCCGAAAAGATCGTCGAAGATGTCGTGGAAGGCTGCGCCGAAATCCGCGCCGAAGCCGCTGAACCCACCGCCGCCGTTCTCGAACGCGGCGTGGCCGAAGCGGTCATAGGCCGCGCGGCGCTCGCCGTCCTTGAGCACGTCGTAGGCCTCGTTGATTTCCTTGAATTTGTGCTCGCATTCCTTGTCGCCCGGATTTCTGTCCGGATGCCACTTCATGGCGAGCTTGCGAAAAGAAGACTTGATCTCGCTGTCGCTCGCGGTGCGAGGGACCTGCAGCACCTCGTAGTAATCGCGTTTCGCCATGCCGAACCCGTCTCAGCTTTAGCGAATCGCAACCCCCGGACAGGGCCCGGGGGTTGCACCGATTTTGAAAAAGCTCGTCATTGCCTTTCGGCGAATCAGGCGGATTTCTTCTTGTCGTCGACCTCGGTGAACTCGGCGTCGACGACGTCGTCCTTTTTCTCGCCCGAAGCCGCGCCGCCCGTATCGCCGCCGGACTGGCCGCCCGGCTGCTGGGCCTGGTACATCGCTTCGCCAAGCTTCATCGAAACCTGCGCGAGCGATTGCGCCTTCGCCTGGATGGCGGAAACGTCCTCGCCTTTCAGCGCTTCCTTCAGATCGGAGAGCGCGTTCTCGATCGCGCTCTTGTCGGAAGCCGACACCTTGTCGCCATAGTCCTTCAAGGACTTCTCGGTTTGGTGCACGAGCGCTTCCGCCTGGTTCTTCGCTTCCACAAAGGCGCGGCGCTTCTTGTCCTCGGAAGCGTGCTGTTCCGCATCCTTCACCATGCGCTGGATGTCGGCTTCGGAGAGGCCGCCCGACGCCTGGATGCGGATCTGCTGCTCCCGGCCGGTGCCCTTGTCCTTGGCGTGGACGTTGACGATGCCGTTCGCGTCGATGTCGAAAGAGACTTCGATTTGCGGCACGCCGCGCGGCGCCGGCGGGATGCCGACGAGGTCGAACTGGCCGAGCAACTTGTTGTCGGCCGCCATCTCGCGCTCGCCCTGGAAGACGCGGATCGTGACCGCGTTCTGATTGTCTTCCGCGGTGGAGAAGACCTGCGATTTCTTGGTCGGAATCGTCGTGTTGCGCTCGATGAGCCGCGTGAACACGCCGCCCAGAGTCTCGATGCCGAGCGAAAGCGGCGTGACGTCGAGAAGCAGCACGTCCTTGACGTCGCCTTGCAGCACGCCCGCCTGCACCGCGGCGCCGATCGCCACGACTTCGTCGGGGTTCACGCCCTTGTGCGGCTCCTTGCCAAACAGGTTTTTGACGACTTCCTGCACCTTCGGCATGCGCGTCATGCCGCCGACGAGGACGACTTCGTTGATCTCAGCCGCCGAGACGCCCGCGTCCTTCAACGCTTTCTTGCACGGCTCGACCGTCTTCTGGATGAGGTCGTCGACGAGCGCCTCGAACTTGGCGCGCGTGAGCTTCATCGTCATGTGCTTGGGGCCGTTCTTGTCGGCCGTGATGAACGGCAGATTGATCTCGGTCTGCGTCGCGCTTGAGAGCTCCACTTTCGCCTTTTCCGCCGCCTCTTTCAGGCGCTGGAGCGCGAGCTTGTCCTTCCTGAGATCGATGCCCTGTTCTTTCTGGAACTCGTCGGCGAGATAGTTGACGAGACGCATGTCGAAGTCTTCGCCGCCGAGGAAGGTGTCGCCGTTCGTCGACTTCACTTCGAAGACGCCGTCGCCGATCTCGAGGATCGAAATATCGAAGGTGCCGCCGCCGAGGTCGTAGACCGCGATGGTGCCGCTCTTCTGCTTGTCGAGGCCATAGGCGAGCGCCGCGGCCGTAGGCTCGTTGATAATGCGGAGAACTTCGAGACCCGCGATCTTGCCCGCGTCCTTGGTCGCCTGGCGCTGGGCGTCGTTGAAGTAGGCGGGAACCGTGATGACAGCCTTCTCGACCTTGGAACCGAGATAGGATTCGGCCGTTTCTTTCATCTTTTGCAGGACGAAAGCGGAAATCTGGGAAGGAGAATATTGATCCTTGCCGTCGGACACCCAGGCGTCGCCGTTCGATGCCTTTACGATGCCGTAGGGAACGAGCTTCTTGTCCTTTTCGACGGTGGGATCGTCATAGCGCCGTCCGATCAGGCGCTTCACCGCGAAGAAAGTCTTTTCGGGATTCGTGACCGCCTGGCGCTTGGCCGGCTGGCCGATCAACCGTTCGCCGTCGTCGGTGAAGGCGACAATCGAGGGCGTCGTACGCATGCCCTCCGCGTTTTCGATCACCTTGGGGCTCGTGCCCTCCATCACGGCGACGCAAGAATTGGTGGTGCCGAGGTCGATGCCGATGACCTTAGACATTGTGGACTACCTCTCTTTTTCGGCAGGCCGGCCGGGTCTTAATGAGCACCCGGAGACAGCCGGGCCATATGCCCGGTCCGTCCCTGTCGGCCCCCGCGTTCAGGGATTTGCCGCGGATACCGCCGCGGCAGTGTCGTCCATATAGGTAAGGCCGTTTTAGGCCGCAAGGCGCAAACCCCCGCTTCGCTAGCGGAAAATGCAGCTTTCATGGGGTTAACGGGCTTACGGGCTTTCAGCCTTTCTTTGCCTCTGCGCGATACAGGCTGCTGAGGGCGGGAGGCAGGTATTTGGACTCGGCATCGGCAGGCTTCAATCGCGGGAGAAAAGATCGGGGCGGAGGTATCGGCTTCGCCCTCATTGCCTGCGGCTTTCTCGCGGGCCTTGTGTGCCGATACGTCACACTCGACCACAAGACTGCCGACGCCACGCTTTACCTCCTGCCCTGGTACGAGTTCGCGCGCGAGCACGGGGCCGCGAGCCTCGGCCGTACCTTCACGAACTACACGCCGTTCTACAGCTATCTCCTTTTCATCGCCTCGCGCTTCGACGGCTGGGCCGAGCCGTGGCATCTCATCAAGACAATTTCTTACGTTTTCGAGTTCGGCTGCGCGGCCGCCGCGGCACGGCTCGTTTCGCTCGGGCCGGCGCACGCACCGATGCCGGCGATCGCCTTTGTTTGCGTGTGGCTCGCGCCGACAGTTCTCTATAACGGCGCGATGTGGGGCCAGGCGGATTCGCTCTGGACGTTTTTCTGTTTGCTTTCCGTGTATTTTTTGTGCCGCGGGAAACCGGGTCCGAGCGCAATCGCTTTCGGCATCGCCTTCGCGATCAAGGCGCAAGCGGTTTTCCTCGGGCCGTTCTTTTTCGGTTTCGTGCTGCGCGGCAAAATCCACTGGACATGGCTTATCGCGATCCCGGCCATGTATCTCCTGCTGGCCTTGCCGGCGCTTCTTTTCGGCCAACCGCTCGCGGATATCGTCAGCGTCTATTGGAAGCAGGCGGAAACGTTCCAGCTGCTTTCCGTCAATGCCGCGAATTTGTGGCTGTTCGTGCCGGACAGGTTTTATGCGGAGGGTTTGATCGCGGGGCTGCTGCTCGCAGCGGCGGCGGGGCTTGCGCTTTCGATCGCGATTGCGCGGAGCAAGATCAAATTCACGACGGAAGCCATCTTGCTCGCGGCGGCGCTGTCGCTGTTCCTGATGCCGTTTCTGCTGCCGAAGATGCACGACCGCTATTTTTACGCCTTCGAGGCGATCACGATACCGCTCGCCTGTCTCGACCGGAGATTTGCGGCGATTGCGCTCGCCGCGCAGCTCACTGGCGTGCTCGCCTATTTCGCCTTCGACGGCATTACACAGGTCGGCCTGCCGTTCGCGGCGATCGGCAATGCCGTCGTCTGCGCCGTTCTTCTACGCCATGCACTCGCGCAATTCGGCGGGACTTATCACCGCTCGCGCAGCAGGATCGTGACCTGATCGTAGGTGCCGCGCGGACGATAGGCGGCGAGCGCCGCGCGCGTTTTCGGATCAGCATTCGCCCAAGCGAGCCAGTCGAAGCGCGTGATCCTATCGAGGAGGATGATGTCTGGCCGCTCGCGCAGCACATCCTCCGTGAAGCGCCTGCGGTCGGCTTCCGCATAGGCGGCGAGTTTCGCGTCCGTTGCGGGATCGAGTTTGCCGCTCGCGCGCAAGATGCGCACATGGCTCGTCGCCCAGAGCGAAAGCGTGCGGCCGGCCCACGTGCCTTCCACCTCGCGGACGAGCGGATGGCCGATGCCGTTGTCGTCCGAAAGCGCGATGATTTTCGGGCGCGCTTTCAGGGCGCGGACAGGCTCGGCGAGCGACGAGACGTCGATCGCGAGCATGAACCAGACGAAGGCGCCGCCCGCGACAAGCGCCACGAAGAGCGCCGCGAAAACCCGCTTCGTTTCGCTCCTGATCGCACCCGCAGCATGGAAACGGTCGAGAAAAGCGAGGCACAAGGCGAAACAGGAGAGCGCGATTGCGGGATAGGACTGATACGGCCACGCTTTTCCCTGCAGCAGAAAGGCAAGCGCGAAGCCGCAGGAAGCCGCGAGCGGCACCGCGTAAACGGGCGTAAGGATTTTCCCGCGTGCGAGCCACAGCGTGCCGGCGGCGCCGATCGGCCAGAGCGGGAACCCGGTTTCGAAGATCAGCTCGAAAAGCGGAAGCTTCAGCGGCAGATAAACCGCGCCGACCAGCGGCAAAATGTCCGTAAAGAAGGCAGGAAAAAAGCGCCAGACCCAAAATGCGTAAGCCGCGCAGAGCGCCGCCGCGATCCAGTTTTGCAGGGCGTAGACAGGACGCAGGGATTTCGCCGCGAACGCGCTCGCCAGGGCGGCGAAAATAACGCCGAGCGCCAAATAAGGCTTGATGATCGCGACAAGGCCCGCGCCGATCCCGGCAACGAGCTGCGCCCGGTTCGGTACCCGCCGCCCTTCCGCCATGCGAATGAAGACCGCGAGCGCCGGGAGCGCCGCTATCAGCGCGATATGTTCGCGCTCGGCGAAAATTCTCGACGGCAGGATCAGCAGCCCGACGGCGGCGATAGCGGCGAGCCATCGCTCGTCCACTCGCGGCAACTGGCGGCTTTCCCGCAACAGGCCGCCAGAAAACCACAGGCTCAACGCTGCTGCGAAAAATACGAGCGCATTTACCACCCATTCGGGCTTGAGCGAAAGCGTCTGCCCGAGGATTACCGCCGGCAAATAGAGATAGATCGTAGCCGGCGGATTGACCTCGATGACGTCGACGTAAAGCCGCGCGCCGCTGAGAAGCTTTTCGCCGACGGTGATGCCCCAGCTTACGTCGCTGTTCTGCGCAATGAAGAAGCGCAGCACGAGCGCGGCAGCAAACACGGCAAACACCGGAAACCAGGGACGCGCCCTGGCGAGCGGAAGAGCGGACGCGGGCCGCGCTTGCGACTGAGCCGCCATCTCACGCTTCCCCGACACTCATATATTGCGCGCCGAAGGGGAATTTCCGGATCGCACGTTCGATTCTGCGCGAGAGCGGCGTGCGGAAGGGGAGAAAAAGAAAATAATCGCTTTCGGCGCCGGCAATGCCGGATTCGGCCATGAGCTTTTCCACCGTCTCCGAACGCAGCAGGACCGCGTCGCGGTCGAATTCGCAGCGGCTGACGGCAAGCCTTGTCAGCGGATTGAGCGGATTGTGCTCGATCACCGACACGAGCCCGCCGGAGCGGGTCACACGGCGCAGCTCGCGCATGAAGGAAAGCCACCCCCGCGGCGGAACGTGATGCAGCGCGCAGACGGTGCTTACGAAATCGAAGGAAGCGTCGTCGTAGGGGAGCGAAACGCCGTCATAGGCGGCGTATTCGATGTCGCTGCGTTTTTCCCGCGCCTGGCTGATGCTTTTCGCGGATATGTCGACGCCGCAATAGCGCGAGAAAAGATCGCGCGCGAAGGGATGAAACGACCCGATGCCGCAGCCGACGTCGAGACCATCCGGCTTTTTCCCCGGGCCGAAATGCGCGGCGATTTTCTCGCGCATGAGATCGGCCTTCGCCTGCAGAAAGAAATCGTGCGGCAGGCCGGAGAAATCGATCGACGACTGCACGACCGCGCCATAGCTGCGATCGTACCGATCGAAAAGTTCGCTCATGCGACTCTCGTGCGCGCTTCGGAATCCGCGGCAGGTTTTTCCGACGTATCGAAGCCCGCGCGCTCCTCGACGACATAGAGCGGGCGGCGTTTCACCTCTGCGTGAATGCGGCCGATATAGAGACCGATAATGCCGGTCATCAGCATGTTCATGCCGCACAGGAACGAGATCACTACGACGGTCGAGGACCAGCCTTCGACAAGATCGTTGCGGACAAACCAGAGGCCAATGACGTAAAGACCGTAGAGCCCGGCAAGCGCCGAAACCGCGAGCCCCGCCCAGATCGCGAGCCGGAGCGGCGCGTCGGAAAAGCCGATCACGCCATGCACGGCGAGCCGCAGCATTTTCCAGAACGGATATTTGGTCTCGCCGGCCGCGCGCGGCGGGCGATGAAAGAGCACCTCGGTCTGGCGGAAGCCGAGCCAGGCGAACATGCCGCGCACGAAACGGTCGCGCTCGGGCATGGCGCGAAACGCGTCGAGCACCTTGCGGTCGATCAGGCGGAAGTCGCCGACATCGCTCGGGATCTTCACCGAGGAAACCCAGCTCAACACTTTATAGAAGAGCGCCGCGGTTTTCTTCTTGAAGGCGCTTTCGCCCTCGCGCGACGTGCGGCGTGCATAGACGATATCGTAGCCTTCCTTCCAGCGCGCTATCATGTCGCCGACGATTTCCGGCGGATCCTGGAGATCCGCGTCCATGACGATCACGGCATCGCCCG
>JAJPHK010000147.1 GCA_021325315.1 Alphaproteobacteria bacterium | reverse complement strand
CATATCGACAAGAAGAGCCGCGAGCAGTTCGAAATGCGCACGCATAAGCGTCTGCTCGATATCGTTGACCCGACTCCGCAGACGGTGGACGCGCTGATGAAGCTCGATCTCGCCGCCGGCGTGGATGTCGAAATCAAGTTGTAAGGTGATCCCATGCGCTCCGGCGTGATCGCACAGAAGGTCGGCATGACCCGGGTCTTTTCGGACTCGGGCGAGCATGTGCCTGTGACCGTGCTCAAGATCGACAACTGCCAGGTCGTCGGCCATCGCACGGCGGAAAAGAACGGCTATGTCGCGCTGCAGCTCGGCGCGGGCAGCCGCCGCGTGAAGAACGTCTCGAAGGCGATGCGCGGCGTCTTCGCCGGCGCGAAGGTCGAGCCGAAGATGAAGCTCGTCGAATTCCGCGTGCCGGCCGACAGCCTGATCCCGGTCGGCTGCGAACTCCTGGCCGATCACTTCGTCGTCGGCCAGTATGTCGACGTCACCGGAACGTCGATTGGCAAGGGCTTTGCGGGTGGTATGAAGCGCTGGAATTTCGGCGGCCTGCGCGCCTCGCACGGTGTTTCGATCTCGCACCGCTCGATCGGTTCGACCGGCGGCCGTCAGGATCCGGGCAAGACCTTCAAGAACAAGAAGATGCCCGGCCACATGGGCCATCGCACGGTGACGACATTGAACCTCAAGGTCGTCCGCACCGACCCCGCGCGCGGCCTCATCCTGGTGCAGGGCGCGGTGCCCGGCGCCGATGGCGGCTGGATCACGGTGCGCGACGCCGTGAAGCGTCCGCTGCCGAAGGATGCGCCGAAGCCCGGCAAGTTCCTGAACCCGGGTGACGCTCGCCCCGAATCCTCTGGCCCGCTGCCGCCACCCGCGATTCTCGCCAAAGGCGCGACCGCGCCGAAGACCGGCGCCGGGAAAGAGGGCGCCGAGAAGAAGAAAGCTCCCGCACGTCCGGCTGGAGGGAAGAAATAATGGAACTCAAACTCACCAGCCTCGACGGCAAGGCGTCCGGATCGGTTCAGCTTTCGGACGCGATCTTCGGTCTCGAGCCGCGCGAAGACATCATTCACCGCTGCGTCGTCTGGCAGCTCGCCAAGCGCCGCGCCGGCACGCACAAGGTCAAGAACCGCGCCGAAATCTGGCGTACCGGCAAGAAAATGTATTCGCAGAAGGGCACTGGTAACGCCCGTCACGGCTCGGCGCGCGTGCCGCAGTTCCGCGGCGGCGGCCGCGCCTTCGGCCCGGTCGTGCGCAGCCACGAAATCGGCCTGCCGAAGAAGGTGCGGGCGCTCGCGTTGAAGCACGCGCTCTCGGCGAAGGCGAAGAGCTCCGATCTCGTCGTCGTCTCCGATCTCAAGATCGGGAAAGGCAAGACAGCAGAGCTCAAGGAGCAACTCGAAAAGCTCGGAATTTCCAACGCGCTCGTGATCGACGGTGCGGAGGTCGAGCGGAATTTCAAGAAGGCGGCGAGCAACATTCCGCATTTCGACGTGCTGCCGGTGCAGGGCGCGAATGTCTACGACATCGTGCGGCGCTCGAAGCTCGTGCTGACGAAGGCCGCCGTGGATGCGCTGGAGGCGCGGTTCAAATGAGCAAAGGCGTTCAGGATTCGCGCTATTACGACGTGATCGTTTCTCCGATCATCACGGAGAAGGCGACGATGGCGTCCGAGCACAACCAAGTGATCTTCAAGGTCGCGATGAACGCGACCAAGCCGCAGATCAAGGAAGCGGTTGAGAGGCTGTTCGACGTGAAGGTGAAGCGCGTCAACACGATGGTCCGCAAGGGCAAGCTCAAGGCGTTTCGCGGCGTGCGCTCGCACCGGAGCGACGTGAAGAAAGCGATCGTCACCCTTGAAGAGGGTCAGTCAATCGACGTGACGACCGGACTCTGAGGCAGGTAGATCATGGCGCTGAAAACATTCAAACCGAAAACGCCGAGCCTGCGGCAACTTATTCTGGTGGACCGTGCCGGTCTCTGGAAGGGCAAGCCCGTCAAGGCGCTCACCGAGGGCAAGATTTCGACCGGCGGCCGCGGCATGTACGGTCGCGTGACCTCGCGATTCCGCGGCGGCGGCCACAAGCGGGCGCTGCGTACCGTCGATTTCCGCCGCGCCAAGCACGACATGCCGGCGACAGTCGAGCGGCTGGAGTACGATCCGAACCGCACCGCGTTTATCGCGCTCGTGAAATATTCCGACGGCGAGCAGCGCTATATCCTCGCGCCGCAGCGCATCGCGCCGGGCGATACGGTGATTTCCGGCGAGGACGTGGACGTGAAGCCGGGCAATGCGATGCCGCTCGAGAACATGCCGGTCGGCACGATCGTGCATAACATCGAAACCAAGATCGGGAAGGGCGGGCAGCTCGCGCGCTCGGCCGGCACCTATGCGCAGATCGTCGGCCGCGACCGGGGCTACTGCATCATCCGCCTGAAGTCGGGCGAGCAGCGCTTCGTGCACGGCCGCTGCTTCGCGACCGTCGGCGCGGTCTCGAACCCAGATCACATGAACATTTCGATCGGCAAGGCCGGCCGCAAGCGCTGGATGGGCAAAAAGCCGCATAACCGCGGCGTCTCCATGAACCCCGTCGACCATCCGCACGGCGGCGGCGAAGGCCGCACCTCCGGCGGCCGCCATCCGGTTTCGCCCTGGGGTTTCCCCACCAAGGGCAAGAAGACGCGCAAGAACAAGCGCACCCACAAATTCATCGTGTCGAGCCGGCACGTGAAGAAGCAGAAGGACTAATTCGACATGGCTCGTTCGGTTTGGAAAGGTCCGTTCGTCGACGGTTATCTGCTGAAGAAGGCGGATGCCGCGCGCTCAAGCGGCCGCTCGGAAGTGATCAAGACGTGGAGCCGCCGCTCGACGATCCTGCCGCAGTTCGTCGGACTCACCTTCGGCGTGCACAACGGCCAGAAGCACATTCCGGTCTACGTCACCGAGGACATGGTGGGGCACAAATTCGGCGAATTTTCCCCGACGCGCACCTTCGTCGGCCACTCGGCCGCGGGCGACAAGACGGCGGCAAAGAAACCCGGGGCTGCGCCCGCCGCTGCTCCGGCCGCGGCCGCGCCGGCCAAGGCAAGCTGAGGTTAGATCATGGGCAAGAGCGCAAAACCACGCACGCTCAAGGATAACGAGGCGAAAGCGGTCGCGCGCATGCTGCGCGTGTCGCCGCAGAAGCTCGGCCTCGTCGCGGGTCTTATTCGCGGCAAGAAGGTCGGCGGCGCGCTCGCGGACCTGCAATTCTCCAGGAAACGCATCGCGCGCGACGTGAAGAAGTGCCTCGAATCTGCGATCGCGAACGCGGAAAACAACCACGATCTCGACGTCGACGATTTGGTCGTCGCGGAAGCGCATGTCGGCAAGGCGTTCGTGATGAAGCGCTGGATGCCGCGCGGCCGCGGAAAATCCGGCCGGATCTTCTCCACCTTCTCGAACCTCACCATCGTCGTGCGCGAAGCCGCGCAGAAGGAAGCCGCGAAGAAGTCCGCGCCGAAGCAAGCAGAAGGAGCTGCCTGATGGGTCAGAAGGTCAATCCGATCGGGCTTCGGCTCGGCATCAACCGCACCTGGGATTCGCGCTGGTTCGCGAGCAAGGGCGAATACGGTAAGCGCCTGCACGAGGACATCAAGATCCGCGAGTACCTCACGGCGCAGCTCAAGCAGGCGGCGGTGTCGAAGATCATCATCGAGCGCCCGCACGGCAAATGCCGGGTCACGATCTATTCCGGCCGGCCGGGCGTCGTGATCGGCAAGAAGGGCGCCGACATCGACAAGCTCCGCAAGCACATTTCGAAGATGACGGACGCCGAGGTGATCATCAACATCCTCGAAATCCGCAAGCCCGAGATCGACGCGAAGCTCGTCGCGGACTCGATCACGCAGCAGCTCGAGCGGCGCGTCGCGTATCGCCGCGCGATGAAGCGCGCGGTGCAGTCGGCGATGCGGCTCGGCGCGGAAGGCATCCGCATCAACTGCGCGGGACGCCTCGGCGGCAACGAGATCGCGCGCACCGAATGGTATCGCGAAGGCCGTGTGCCGCTGCATACGCTGCGCGCCGACGTCGATTACGGTACGTCCACGGCCTACACCACCTACGGCACTTGCGGCGTGAAAGTCTGGATCTTCAAGGGCGAAGTGCTCGAGCACGACCCGATGGCGCAGGACAAGCGCATGGGCGGCGAGGGCGGCGGCGATCGCGGCCGTTCGCGCGACGCGGCTTAAGACAAAGGTTTTCGAGACATGTTGCAACCCGCACGAACCAAATTCCGCAAGCAGTTCAAGGGCCGCATCCACGGCAACGCGAAGGGCGGCACCGAGCTCGCTTTCGGCCAGTATGGCCTCAAGGCGCTCGCGCCGGAGCGGCTCACCGCGCGCCAGATCGAGGCCGCGCGCCGCGCGATCACGCATCACATGAAGCGCGCCGGCCGCGTCTGGATTCTGGTGTTTCCGGACGTCCCCATTTCCAAGAAGCCGGTCGAAGTCCGCATGGGCAAGGGCAAGGGCCAGCCGGAATGGTGGGCGTGCAAGGTGAAGCCGGGCCGCATCATGTTCGAGGTCGACGGCGTGGATGAAGAGACCGCCCGCGAGGCGATGCGCCTCGCCGCGGCGAAACTTCCGATCGCGACCCGTTTCGTGTCGCGCATCGGGTGAGGTGAGAGCGATGAAGATCGGTGATGTGCGCGCGATGAGCGCCGACGAAATCGAGGACAAGATCCTCGAACTGAAGAAAGAGCAGTTCAACCTGCGCTTTCAGAAGGCCACGGGCCAGCTCGAGAGCACCTCGCGCGTGCGCGTCGTGCGCCGCGATATCGCGCGGCTGAAGACGGTTTCGGCGGAAATGCGCGCGGGCAAGAAGGCTCCCGCCGCCAAACCCGCCGCGAAGGCGAAAAAGGCTAAGTGAGGTAGATCATGCCGAAGCGCGTGCTGGAAGGCGTCGTCGTCAGCAACAAGCAGAGCAAAACCGTGACCGTGCTCGTTGAGCGCCGCTTCACGCATCCTCTGTTCAAGAAGACCGTGAAGCAGTCGAAGAAATATCACGCTCACGACGAGGACAATAAGTTCAAGGTCGGCGACATCGTGTGGATCGAGGAGAGCCGCCCGATATCGAAGACGAAACGCTGGGTGGTGCTCCGCAGTGCGGACGTTTCACGCGGCAGCGACCCCGCCGAGGCGAAGAAAGCGGGTTAATCAGGATTTTATCCGCGCGGTTTCCGCGCGGGGCAAGGACAAGGCGAAGCGCTATGATACAGATGCAAACCAACCTCGACGTCGCGGACAATTCAGGCGCGCGACGCGTGATGTGCATCAAGGTGCTCGGCGGATCGAAGCGCAAATACGCGACGATCGGCGACACCATCGTTGTCTCCGTCAAGGAGGCGATCCCGCGCGGCCGCGTGAAGAAGGGCGAGGTCATCAAGGCGGTGATCGTCCGCATCCGAAAGGACATCCGCCGTCCGGACGGTTCGGTGATCCGCTTCGACAGGAACGCCGCCGTGCTCATGACTCCGCAGAACGAGCCGGTCGGCACCCGCATTTTCGGGCCGGTGCCGCGCGAGCTTCGCGCCAAGAACCACATGAAGATCATTTCGCTCGCGCCGGAGGTGCTGTAATGGCCGCGAAAATCAAGAAAGGCGACAAGGTCGTCGTCATCGCCGGCCGCGACAAGGGCAAGAGCGGCGAGGTGATCAAGATGCTGACGGCCGAGAACCGCGTGCTCGTGCGCGGCGTGCAGATGGTGCGTCGCCATCAGCGCCAGACCGCGAAGAGCCAGGGCGGCATCGTCGCGAAGGAATCGAGCATTCACATTTCCAACGTCGCGCTCGCGGACCCGAAGGGCGGAAAACCCACGCGCGTCGGTTTCAAGACGCTTTCCGACGGCACCAAGGTGCGGATCGCAAAGCGCTCGGGAGAGCAGATCAATGGCTGACACTTACGTCCCGCGCCTGAAGACCGAATACGAAAAGGTCATCCGGCCGAAACTCACGCAAGCGTTCGGCTATTCGAACGTATTCGCGGTGCCCGCGATCACGAAGGTCGTGATCAATATGGGCCTCGGCAGCGAAGGCGTGACCGACCAGAAGAAGGTCACGGCGGCGGCGAACGATCTCACGCTGATCGCCGGCCAAAAGGCCGTGGTCACGCGTTCCCGCAAGGCGATCGCGAATTTCAAGCTGCGCGAGGATCTGCCGATCGGCGCGAAAGTCACGCTCCGCTCGTACCGGATGTACGACTTTATCGACCGTTTCGTGAACATCGCGCTCCCGCGCGTGCGCGACTTCCGGGGCCTGAACCCGAACAGTTTCGACGGCCGCGGCAATTTCACCTGCGGCATCAAGGAGCACATCATCTTCCCGGAAATCGACTTCGACAAAGTCACCGACGTCTGGGGGATGGACATCACCGTTTGCACGACCGCGAAGAGCGACGACGAAGCGCGGGCGCTGCTGACCGCTTTCAATTTTCCCTTCCGGCAGTGAGGCGAGAGCTTCAAACGCGGAAACTCTGGAGAACGCAATGGCCAAGAAAAGCATGATCGAGAAGAACGAACGGCGCCGCCGCATGGCGAAGCAGTACGCGCCCAAGCGCGCGAAACTCCGCGCGATCGTCAAGAACAAGAAATTGTCGATCGAGGAGCGTTTTTCGGCGGTCCTGAAATTGCAGCAGTTGCCACGCAACTCGGCGCGCGAGCGGGTTCGCAACCGCTGCGAGCTCACCGGCCGTCCGCGCGGCAATTACTCGAAGCTGAAACTGTCGCGTATCGCGTTGCGCGAGCTGGGCTCCAACGGGTTGATCCCCGGGCTCGTGAAGTCGAGCTGGTAAGGGAGGCGCGCGATGTCTTTAAGCGATCCGATCGGAGATATGATCACCCGCATCCGCAACGCGCAGTTGAGGCTGATGGCGAACGTCACTACGCCGGGTTCGTCCTTCCGCGCGAGCGTCTTGGACGTCCTGAAGGCGGAAGGCTATATCCGCGACTATTCCACGACCGCGCACAAGAACGGCCGCACCGAGTTTAACATCGAGCTGAAATATTTCGACGGCGCGCCGGTGATCAAGGAGATCGAGCGCGTGTCGAAGCCGGGCCGCCGCGTCTACGCGTCGGTGAAAAATCTGCCGCGCATCCATAACGGCCTTGGCGTCGCGATCCTGTCGACGCCGAAGGGCGTGATGGCGGACCATGCCGCGCGCGAGCAGAATGTCGGCGGCGAAGTTCTCTGCACGGTGTTCTGAGGAGGGCGAGATGTCAAAAATCGGCAAACGGCCCGTCCAGGTACCCACCGGCGTCACCGCCACGGTGCAGGGCCAGCAGATCAAGAT
>JAJPHK010000136.1 GCA_021325315.1 Alphaproteobacteria bacterium | reverse complement strand
TTTCCGGGAGACGGGCACCTCACGGCGCTCCAGTTCGGCGATTTCTCGGCCCGGGCCGCGCTTTTCGTGAGGCGTAAGCCTCTCCGTCAGCGAGCTCCTCGCGCCGGCTCGTAGTGGCCGGAGGCGGAGCCCCGTACCGTCCCGGTGGCGGGGTTACGAGCCCCGCCAGCAGGCGCCGTTCCCGCGCCGCATGCAAGCACGTCTGCAGACATGCCCCTCGTGGCGCGGGACATAATGAATATAATCCTATATTCAAAAACTTGTCAAGCGCAGCGTTTTCCGCCCGTCATGCCCGGCTTTATGTCGGGCATCCACGCTTTTCTGATTTGAGGCCAGCAAGGCGTGGATGGCAATCCGAACTCGCATGTATGCGAGTTCGGCTCGTTTAAAAGTCACAAGTCGGCAACAGCCGACTTGTGATGACAAGCCCGGCCATGACGAGCTGATGGGACAGTCTCGCTTCGCTCAGCTTCCGGGATGACACGCCCCAAAAGCGGCAAACGACCGCAGTTCGCGGCAAAGGCCTCAGTCTTGCCACACCTGCAAATGATACAATATAACAATTCAGGTTTTGCCCATGCCCGCACATCAACATATCCATTCGCACCATCACCACACGCACGCCCATCCGCCCGGCGAGCGGCATCCGCATGCGGAGGTTGCGCCGTCGCTTCTGCGTTTTTCCGTCGCGCAACGGCTTGCGATCGCGGTCGCGCTCGCGGCGCTTTTATGGGCGGCGGTGTTCTGGGCGATCGGCTGGAAGTTGTGAAATGACGGCAATGACGGCGGCGCTCGAATTCAAGAATCTCACGCTCGGCTATGACCGGCACCCCGCCGTGCACCATCTGAACGGCAAGGTGGCGGAAGGAACGCTGCTCGCGGTCGTCGGGCCGAACGGCGCGGGCAAGAGCACGCTGCTCAAGGGAATCGTCGGCGCGCTCGATCCGCTCGAGGGCGAAATCGACCGGAACGGCGAGAAACGGGAAGCGATCGCGTATCTGCCGCAACTCGCGGAAATCGACCGCTCGTTCCCGATCAGCGTCTACGATCTCGTCGCGATGGGGCTTTGGCGCCGCGCCGGCCTGTTCGGCGGCATCGGCCGCGCGCAGAAGGAAAGCATCGAACAGGCGATTTCCGTCGTCGGGCTCGACGGCTTCGAAGCCCGCACCATCGGGACGCTCTCGGGCGGACAGATGCAGCGCGCCTTGTTCGCGCGGCTGTTGTTGCAAGATGCGCGGCTCATCGTGCTCGACGAGCCCTTCGCGGCGCTCGACCAGAACACGATCGGCGATCTCTCCGAATTGATCACGCACTGGCACGGCGAGGGCCGCACGGTGATTACCGTGCTGCACGATCTCGAACTCGTCCGTAAGCGTTTTCCGGAAACGCTTCTGCTCGCGCGCGAAGCGGTGGCATGGGGGAAAACGCCCGAGGTACTGACCGCGGACAATCTCGCGAAGGCGCGGAAGATGTGCGAGGTCTTCCATCCCGACGCGCCGGTCTGCGAGGCGGCGGCGTGACCATGTACGACTATCTTATTTCCCCATTCGCCGAATTCGAGTTCATGCGGCGCGCGCTGGCGGGCGCGCTCGCGCTCGCGCTCGGCGGCGCGCCGGTCGGCGTGTTTCTGATGCTCCGCCGAATGAGCCTTACAGGCGACGCAATGGCGCATGCGATCTTGCCAGGGGCGGCGGTCGGCTTTCTGTTCGCGGGGCTCAATCTCTTTGCAATGACGGCTGGCGGTATTGCCGCGGGCGTGACCGTCGCGGTCGGCGCGGGGCTGATCGCGCGCTCGACCGGCATGAAGGAGGACGCTTCGCTTGCGGCGTTCTATCTCGTTTCGCTCGCGCTCGGCGTGCTGATCGTCTCGCTGCGCGGCTCCAACATCGACCTTCTGCATGTTCTCTTCGGCACGGTGCTCGCGCTCGATGATGCGACGCTTCTTCTGATCGCTGCGATCGCGACGGTGAGCCTCTTTTCGCTCGCGGTCATCTGGCGGCCTCTCGTGCTCGAATGCGTCGATCCGAATTTCCTGCGCTCGGTGAGCCGCTCCGGCGCGCCGACGCATCTCGTTTTCCTCGCGCTGATGGTGCTGAACCTCGTGGGCGGCTTTCATGCGCTCGGAACGCTACTCGCCGTCGGCATCATGATGCTGCCCGCCGCGGCCGCGCGCTTCTGGGTCAAGGAACTCACCGCGATGATCGTGCTAGCGATCGGGCTTGCGATGATCTCGGGGTATCTCGGGCTTCTGCTTTCCTATCACAGCGGCGCCGCAGCCGGCCCCGCGATCATTCTCGTCGCCGGCATTCTCTATGCGGGCTCGGTGCTGCTCGGTCCGGTCGGCGGCCTCAAGCGCCATTTCGTTCCCGCCCGCCATCTCGAAGCCTGAACCAAAGGAGGTTCTCATGGTCTTTCGCGTTGTTCTCGTTGCGCTTTTCGCGTTGGCGGCGGGCGTGCGTCCCGCCAGCGCGCAGGAGAAGATGCCCGTCGTCGCAACATTCTCGATTCTCGCCGACTTCGTGAAGAATGTCGGCGGCGACCGCGTCGCGGTCTCCATGCTGGTGCGGCCGAACGGCGACGCGCATGTCTATCAGCCGTCGCCCGCCGACACGAAAACCGTGGCGGACGCGAAAATCGTGTTCATGAACGGGCTTGGCCTGGAGGGCTGGCTCGACCGCCTGATCAAGGCTTCCGGCACCAAGGGCACGGTCGTGATCGCCACCAAAGGCGTCAAGCCGCATGAGATGAAGGAAGAAGAGGGCGGGCATCACGAGCACAAGATCGACCCGCATGCCTGGCAGTCGGTTGCGAACGCGAAGATTTATGTGGCGAATATCCGCGACGCGCTGATCGCGGCCGATCCGGCCGGACGCGCGACCTACGAGAAGAACGCCGCCGATTATCTGAAGCGGCTCACGGAACTCGAAAAGGAAGTGAAGCAGGCGATCGCGAAAATCCCGCCCGAGCGGCGGCGCGTGATCACGACCCATGACGCGTTCGGCTATTTCGCTTCCGCCTACGGCATGGAGTTCATCGCGCCGCAGGGCGTCTCGACCGAGACGGAAGCCTCGGCGCAGGACGTCGCGAAGATCATTCGCCAGATCAAGAGGCAGAAAATCCCCGCGGTGTTCATGGAGAATATTTCCGACCCGCGGCTCATGCAGCAGATCGCGAGCGAGACCGGCGCCAAGATCGGCGGCTCGGTCTATTCCGACTCGCTTTCGGACGAGAAGGGGCCGGCCTCGACTTATGTCGGCATGATGCAGCACAATATCCGGCAATTTACGGCGGCGTTGACGAGCTGAGGCAGCTCCTTCCTGTCATTACCGGGCCGCCGCGCGCCGGCGAGCGAACGCGAGCCGCTGGCGCGGGCGAGACCCGGTAATCCATGAAGGCTATCAGCGTGTGACGACTCATCATGGATCACCGCAACTCGGGCCTGCCCGAGTTGCGTATTTTAAAGCTCAAGTCGGCAACAGCCGACTTGATTGTCTCGCAGCGTCAGCCATTCGCTTCGCTCATGGGACGCTGCGGCCCGGTGATGACGGAAAAAGAGGAGCGTTGCCACTTTTCCCGCGAGACTTGTCGAGGCACGCCTTACCCCCTAAATCAGACGCGCCCGGACCCTCCCGGGCGCGTTTATTTTGGGCGGTTCCGAATGTCCGACAAAATCCCCGTCACCGTGCTCACCGGCTATCTCGGCGCCGGCAAGACCACGCTCCTCAACCGCATTCTCTCCGAACCGCACGGCAAGAAATACGCCGTGATCGTCAACGAATTCGGCGAGATCGGCATCGACAACGAGCTCGTCGTCGGCGCGGACGAGGAAGTGTTCGAGATGAACAACGGCTGCGTTTGCTGCACCGTGCGCGGCGACCTCATCCGCATCATCGACGGGTTGTTGAAGCGCAAGGGCCAGTTCGACGGGATTCTGGTCGAGACCACGGGATTGGCGGACCCGGCGCCGGTCGCGCAGACCTTTTTCATGGACGAGAATGTAGGCGCGAAGACCGCGCTCGACGCGGTCGTGACCGTCGCCGACGCGAAATGGCTGAAGGATCGCCTCAAGGACGCGCCGGAAGCGAAGAATCAGATCGGTTTTGCCGACATCATCCTGCTCAACAAAACCGACCTCGTCTCGGCGGAGGAATTGAAGGACGTCGAATTGCGCATCCGCGCGATCAATCCCTACGCGAAGATCTACCGCACCAGGCGCTGCGACGTGGAGATCAAGTCGCTGCTGGGGCAGGGCGCCTTCGATCTGCAGCGAATTCTGGAAATCGAGCCTTCGTTCCTCGAAAAGGACGAGCATGACGGCCACGATCATCACCACGATCACGGCGACGGGCATCATCACCATCATCATGGCGGCGGCCTGAAGCACTATCACGACGAGGAAATGCAATCGATTTCGCTGAAGACCGAAAAGCCGCTCGATCCCGAGAAGTTTCTGCCGTGGGTGAACGAGCTTTCCGCCAACGAGGGCCCGAAAATCTTGCGGCTGAAGGGCATTCTCTCCTTCAAGGACGATCCGCAGCGTTTCGTCATCCAGGGCGTGCACATGGTGCTCGACGGCGACCACCAGCGGGAATGGAAGGAAGGCGAGAAGCGCGACAGCCGCCTTGTGCTGATCGGCCGCGACCTCGATCAGAAAAAAATCGAGGAAGGCTTCCTCGCTTGCGCCGCTTGACCTTGACGCCGCGATAATTCTTCCTCCTTCGCATGGTTTCCGTTGATCGGCCGTCGCTCACCGAAAAGCTCGTTTCCTTCGAAGCGGGTTCGCAGGTCGTGGCCGCACATTTTGTGCGCGAAAGCGCGGCCTTCGCGACCGGCGAGGGCGAAGTCCTGATCGCGGGCGAGAGCGAAGCGCGAGTGAAAGCGCACAAGGGCGCGATTCTTTCGTCCGCCGGCGACGGCGAGCGGATTTTCACCGCGGGCGACGACGGCCGGATCGTCGCTGTGGATATCGAGGGCGAGCAGGAGACGCTCGTCGATATCGGCAACAAATGGATCGACAATCTTGCGCTCGGGCCGGATGGCGCGCTCGCGTGGTCGGCAGGAAAGACCGCGTTTGTGCGCGGCAAGAAGGCGGAGCGCTCGCTCGAGGTCGTATCCACTGTGGGCGGGCTTGCGTTTGCGCCAAAGGGCTTTCGGCTCGCGATCGCGCACTATAACGGCGCCACGCTTTGGTTCCCGAACACGGACGCCGCGCCCGAGACGCTCGAATGGAAGGGCTCGCATCTCGGCGTCATGTTCAGCCCGGATGGGCGCTTTCTCGTCACCACCATGCAGGAGCCGGCGCTGCACGGCTGGCGGCTTTCGGACGGCCAGCACATGCGCATGTCCGGCTATCCTTCGCGCGTGCGCTCGATGGGCTTCACCGCCGACGAGAAGTGGCTTGCGACCTCCGGCGCGCAGGAGGCGATCCTGTGGCCGTTCGCGACCCGCGACGGCCCGATGGGCAAGCAGCCTTTGATGTTCGCGCCGGGCCTGAAGGATCAGAAGGTGACGGCGGTCGCCTGCCATCCGAAGCAGGCGATGCTCGCGGCCGGCTACAGCGACGGCATGGTGCTTCTGGTGCGGCTTGCGGACGGCGCGGAAGTGCTCGTGCGGCGTCCGGATGGCTCGCCGGTCACAGCGCTCGCGTGGCGCGGGGACGGCGGCCTGCTCGCGATGGGGACGGAAGAGGGGAAGGCGGCGCTGCTGGCGCTGTGACGCTCGTCATGGCCGGGACAAGCCCGGCCATGACGATGGATAGATTTAAAAATTCACCAGAATGTTCTTGAACTGCCAGGGATCCTTCTTGTCGAGGTCCTCCGGGAAAAACAGGTTGCGCTCCTTGAGCGGCGTCCAGTCGGTATAGGTGCCGATCACGGGTCCCAGATAGGGCATCTGCACTTCGAGGCAGCGGCGGAAGTCCATCTCGTCGGCTTCCACAATGCCCATTTTCGGATTTTCCAGCGCCCAGACCATGCCGGCCATGACGGCGGAGGTCACCTGCAAGCCGGTCGCGTTCTGGTAAGGCGCGACGGCCTTCGTTTCCTCGATCGAGAGCTGCGAGCCGTACCAGTAGGCGTTGTTCTTGTGGCCGTAGAGGAGGACGCCGAGCTCGTCGATTCCTTCCACGATCTCGTTCTCGTCCATGATGTGCCAATGCGGCTGGAAATAACCGCCGGTACCGAACATCTCGTGCAGCGAGAGCACCGCGTCGTTCGCCGGGTGATAGGCGTAGTGGCAGGTCGGGCGGTATTTGACCGTCTTGCCCTTCTTCACCGTGTAGTAGTCGGCGATCGAGATCGACTCGTTGTGCGTAATGCAGAAGCCGTATTGCGCGCCGGGCGTCGGGCACCAGGAGCGCACACGGGTATTGGCGCCGGGCTGCAACAGATAGATCGCTGCCTGGCAGCCGGCTTTGTGCTTGCGGCCGGTTTTCGGCAGGGATTTTTCGTGGGTGCCCCAGCCGAGCTCGGCGGGCTGGGAGCCTTCCGAGATGAAGCCCTCGATCGACCAGGTGTTGACGAAGGTATGGATGGGCTTCGGCTTTCCGCGCTGCTGGGTGTCGCGCTCGGCGATGTGAATGCCCTTGACGCCCGCCTTCATCATCAGGTTTGCCCATTCCTCGCGCGTCTTCGGCTCGGTGAATTTGAGGCCGAGATCGGTCGCGATGTTGAGGAGCGCCTGCTTGGTGAACCACGAGACCATGCCCGGGTTCGCCCCGCAGCAGGAAACGGCCGTGACGCTGCCGGGCTTACGCTTGCGCTTCTGCGCAAGCATCTGCTCGCGCAGCGCATAGTTGGTGCGGTCGGCGGCGCTGATCTTGGGGTTGGAATAGAAGCCCTTCCACGGCTCTATCACCGTGTCGATGTAGAAGACGTTCAGCTCGCGGCAGAGCTCGATGATGTCGATGGATGAGGTGTCGACCGAGACGTTGACGCAGAAGCCCTGGCCGCTGCCGGCTGTCAAAAGCGGCGTGAGAATCTCGCGGTAGTTTTTCTTGGTCAGCGCTGCTTGGATGAACTTGATGCCGCGCTCGTCAAGGAGATGCCTGTTCTTGTCCGACGGGTCGATCACGACGAAACGCGACGGATCGTATTTGAAGTGCCGCTCGATAAGCGGAAGCGTGCCCCGGCCGATTGAGCCGAAACCGATCATCACGATCGGGCCTGTGATGCTTGCGTGTACCGGCCAATTGGCCATGATCGAAGCCTCCTTCGTTGCGCGGCGAAATCAAATCGCCGTCAAAAAACGCAGAAATTCAGCCTGCGACAAATGTGCCTGTCTCAAGAGGCACGGCGAATGCGGGAGGTCAACGATTTCCCCGCGATTCCTGTGGATTTTTGCGGCGCTTGCGGTGCGATTTCACCAGCCGCGGTGATCAAACCGTGCGCATCCGCAAGCGCGCCAGGCACGAGCTCGAGCGCAAGCAAACGGTGGCGCTCGAAGGGGCCCGGCATGTGCAGACCGCTCGTGAGCGCGTTGGAGAAGCCGAAACGGCGATAGTAAGGCTCGTCGCCCACTAGAATGACGGCCCGATCACCGCGCGCTTTCGCGCTCGCGATCGCTTCAAACATCAGCGCCGAGCCGATGCCGCGCTTTTGGTAGGCAGGATGAACGGCGAGCGGCCCCAAGAGGAGCGTCGGGCGATTCGCGTCCGCTGAAATGTGCCAAAGCCGCAGCGTGCCGACGAGCCGGCCGTTTCCGAGCTTCGCCGAGAACGAAAGGCCGTCGGCAGGCAGGCGGTTTTCGCGCAAGCGTTCCGAGGATTTCTTGCGCCGCCGTTTCCCCAAGGCGAGGTCGAGCAGCGCCTCGCGGGCCCCGGCCTCGGCCGGAGCCTCGCGGACGATTCGGATCATGGCCTAGATGATGTACGACTTGAGCGGCGCGAAGCCGTTGAAGGCGACGGAGCTATAGGTCGTCGTATAGGCGCCGGTTGCCTCGATCAGCACCTTGTCCCCGATCTCGAGCGAGATCGGCAGCGGATAGGGTGCCTTCTCGTACAGGACGTCGACCGAATCGCAGGTCGGGCCCGCGATCACGCAAGGCGCGACCTTGCCGCCGTCCTTGGAGGTGCGGATCGGGTAGCGGATCGACTCGTCGATGGTTTCGGCGAGGCCCCCGAACTTCCCGATGTCGAGATAGACCCAGCGCACGGGATCCTCGGCCGATTTCTTGGAAATCAGCACGACTTCGGCCTCGATCACGCCGGCGTCGCCCACCAGGCCACGGCCCGGCTCGATGATCGTTTCCGGGATGCGGTTGCCGAAATGTTTCCGCAGCGCGCGGAAGATCGCCTTCCCGTAGGTCTCTACCTTCGGGACGTTCCTCAGGTAACGCGCGGGGAAGCCGCCGCCGAGATTGACCATGGAGAGGTTCAATCCGCGCTCGGACATCTCGTTGAAGATCTTCGCCGCGGAGGCGAGCGCCGCGTCCCAAGCCTTCACGTCGTTCTGCTGCGAGCCGACATGGAAGGAGATGCCGTGGGCGATCAGCCCGAGACGATGGGCATGTTCGAGCACGCCGGGCGCCATTTCGGGCACGCAGCCGAATTTGCGGGAGAGCGGCCATTCGGCGCCCGATCCGTCGCACAGAATACGGCAAAACACGCGGGAACCCGGCGCGGCACGGGCGATTTTCTCGACCTCGGCCTCGCAATCGACGGCGAACAGGCGCACGCCGAGCTCATAGGCGCGCGCGATATCGCGCTCCTTCTTGATGGTATTGCCGAAGGAGATGCGGTCGGCGGTGGCGCCTGCTGCGAGCACCATTTCGATCTCGGCAGGCGATGCCGTATCGAAGCTCGAGCCGAGATCAGCCAAAAGCTTCAGGATTTCCGGTGCCGGATTTGCCTTCACCGCGTAGAAAACGCGGGTGTCGGGCAGGCTTTTTGCGAAAGAAGCATAGTTCTCGCGGATGACATCGAGGTCGATGACGAGGCAAGGCCCGTCTTCGCGGCGCTTCTTGAGGAATTTGCGGATGCGCTCGGTCATTACTTTATTCCCTTCATCCTTCTCAGCCCTGGGCGGCGGTGCCAGGGGTGAAACGCTGAAAGCGCTTCGCCCGCGGCGGGCCACTGCCCGCATCGTGTCGGCCTTCGCCGACTTCAGTTGAGCGCCGATGTGACATCCGATTCGGATCGCCGATCCGGTGTCACTGCTTGGATTGGGGAGAGCCCCGCACCGCACAGCCGGCAACAGTAGTGCCTCTTCAGTTACTGCCGACTCCGAATGACGGAATCGGAAGAGACCAAAAAAGCCCGCTACGTCGTTGCTTTAAGTCGCGTCCTCCGCGGAGAGCGAAGTTTGCCGGTTTCATCTCCGGCTACCGGTCTGCCCCGACAGCTTTCCGGCCTCTTGTCCGGACTTCTGCCGACCGGCACGCGACAACAGGCACGTGCGAAATTGGGCAATTCCGCATGTATGG
>JAJPHK010000050.1 GCA_021325315.1 Alphaproteobacteria bacterium | reverse complement strand
TCAATTCGCTCTCAGGCCTCGAGGCGTACGCGGGCAAGCGTCGCGAGATATTTGAGGTATTCGAGCATCAGAAGCCGCGCCGTATGCATGCTCATCCACCACGGCGCGTCGCGCATGCGCTCGGTGACAACCGAATAAGGAATCAGCTCGGTGTCCGGCATCTCCCGCCGCAACTCCACCAGCGCACGCGGCATATGCCAGGCCGAGGTGACCACGATCAGCGACCGAAATTTCAGGGCACGCGACCACTGCGCGATTTCGGCGGCGTTGCCGGTGGTGTTCAGCGCCTGATGGCCGAGATCAATGCAGCAGGTGAACAGCTTTTCGTATTCGGGTGTGAGGCGAATGAGTTCGCTCGGCCTGGTCGCCGAGTTGACGCCCGAGATGAGGAGGCGCTTGCCCTGGTTCTTGGCGAGCAATTCCATCGCGTCAGAAATGCGCGAGGCGCCGCCGGTGAGCGCGACGATGCCGTCGGCGGGGCGCGGCGGCGGAGTTTCCGTACGGGGGATGCCGGTTGCGAACAAGAGGAAACCGCCAAGAAAAATAACGGCAAGGCTCGCCAAAATTCCCATGAACGAGCCCGCAACGCGGCCAAGCCAGCCTCCACGAGCGTGGCCTCGGGTCGCTTCTTTTGCCGGTGATTTGTTTTCCGGGCCGTCCATTTTGTTCCCTGCCCCAATGCTATCTTGAATTAGGGCCGGCTTGCGGCTGGATTTCCGCCGTCAGTCGATACTTCGCAATGTAGAGTAAACGGTAAGACGCGAACCGATTGCAGCGATCAGCGCAACGAATAACGCCGTTGCGGCGATTTCGAAATATCCGCGGGCATCCAGGCTGACACTGCTCAGCAGGAATGCAGCATCGCCGCCCCCCGCGAAAAGATTGAACAGGCGGCTGATGAAGCGTGAGAGCGCGAATAAAAGCGCGGCAATCGCGCCGCCAATAACGGCGCCTTTCAAACCAAGCTTGAGAAAATGCCGCTGGAAGAGATGCGCGATGTAAGAATTGCGCGCCCCGACGAAATGCAACACTTCAACGGTCGCTCGAGTACCAGCCACGGCGCCGCGTGTTGCAAAAGACACCGAGAGTACCGTCGCCGACAAGACCAGCGCGAGAATCGTCATGCCTGAGAACCACACCGTATGCGAAATCGCAGTCAGGCGCGACGAGAAGCTGTAGTGATCGTTGAGAACGGCACCCGGAACGCTTTGCGACAATGCATAGCGCAGGGCCGCGATATTCTTCTCGGAACGGTCGCTCATATGCAGACGAATCAGACGCGGTACCGGGAGCGACTTCAAGTCGGCGCCGGCGCCCAGCCACGGCTCGAGCAATTTTTCCGTTTCTTCTTTTGTATAGATGCGCGCATCGGCTACACCCGGGGATTTTTGCGCGGCGGCGAGCGCCTTGTTCGCGTCCGAATCCAGATCGCGGCCTTCGGCCGGTTTCACCTGAATCGTCATTTCGTTCGAGAGCTCGCCACGCCAGTCCTCAGCCGAGATATTCGCGATCCGAACAAACCCAACCGTGAGCGTTGCGAGAAAACTCATGATGGCGATCACGGCGATCAACGATCCGCCGCTCACCGATTCGCTCGGCAGGATCGGCGCTTGTTCGCCGAACAGCGTCGGGTCTCGCGTTTCGTTCGTGCTCAAAACAAACCTCACTGGTCGTAATAGAGCCGCCCTTCGTTCAGCACGAGTCGCGGCGCGTCATATTGGTCCATCAAGACGACGTCGTGGGTTGCGAACAAGACAGCGGTACCGGATTTCTTCAACTCGACGAAAAGACGCAAGAGCCGCTTGGCGAGCGGCGGATCGACATTGCCCGTCGGCTCGTCGGCGAGCAGCAATTCCGGCCGCACAATCAGCGCGCGCGCAATCGCAGCACGCTGTTTCTCTCCCCCCGACAGGACCGGCGGTAATGCGTTTAGCCGTTCCCCGAGGCCGACCCAGCGCAAAAGTTCGACGACCTCGGCGCGATAGCTCGCTTCCTCGCGGCCTGCGACACGGAACGGAAGCGCCACGTTTTCGTAGGTTGTAAGATGATCGAGCAGGCGAAAATCCTGAAACACGATTCCGATCCGCCGCCGGAGCGCCGCGACCTCATTCGGCTTGAGCCGCGTCGCATCGCGGTCGAAGAACGTGATCAAGCCGCGCGTCGGCCGGAGCGAAAGAAACAGGAGCCGCAGCAGGCTTGTCTTGCCCGCACCCGAAGGGCCGGTGAGAAACTGGAATGAGTTCGGCATCACGCGGAAGGAGATGTCCTTCAGCACTTCGGTTCCCTGGCCGTAGCGCAGGCCGACATTCTCGAAGCGGATCAACCGCACCTCCGAATCGCTCTTGCTCAAGATGTAGCCGCTTGCCGGCGGTTGCGGCAGCCGCCTGACCCTGTTGAGGTTGCCCGAACGCGTCGAAGTGCAGTTAGCTCTTTGAAATTACTTACAAATCACGGTTTCCAATTCGTTAACGGTCGTTCGGCAAAATCGGCGGCGAATCCAAGAGGCGATCATGTTGCTCGCTTGCCCGCATTGCGAAACGCACTTTCAGGTCGCGGATGCCGCGATCGGGAACGGCCGCACCGTGCGCTGCGCACGCTGCCGCGGAAGCTGGTTCGCGCAACCCGAGCCGGTATTCGCCGGGCCTGCGATGGCGGAGGCGGGCGGGGCGGAGAATGCGCCTGAGGCGGTGCTGCCGATGCGCGAGGAGGATTTTTCTCCAGCCGAAGTCGAGGACAGCCCGCCGCTTGCCGCGGAGATCAGCGTGACGCCGGAGGACCGCATTGCGGAATCGGTTCCGGAGCCGGCCCTGGACCCGGCCACAAAACTGGCGCGCGAAACCGCACACCAGATCGCGAATGCAAAACCGTGGGTGCGGAAACTGCCGCTTCATAACTATAGAATTCCGCGGCCGGTCGCGGCCGTTTTTGTAGCGGCGATCGCCGCCGTGATTGCGATCATAGGTCCGCGCGAGTCGATCGTCCGGCTGATGCCGGATCTTGCGGGCGGCTATGCCGCGATCGGATTGCCGGTGAATTTGCGCGGACTCGAATTCCGCGGCGTGAAGACGACCCAGGAAATGCAGGACGGCATCCCGGTACTTGTGATCGAAGGGGAAGTCGTGAACATCACCAAGCACCCGGTCGAGGTGCCACGGGTACGGATCGCCGTGCTCGGCGCGGGCAAGCAGGAACTTTATGCCTGGACGACGCTGCTGCAACGTTCGGTTCTCGCCGATAACGAAAAAGTTTCTTTCCGCAGCCGTCTCGCCTCACCGCCGCCGAACGGGCAGGAAGTCCTCGTACGGTTTTTGACGCGCAGCGATCTCACGGGAAGCTAAGTCATGGCGCGCATCTTGATTGCGGAGGACGAAAGCTCGGTTCGCACGCTGCTGGTGTGCGCCTTCACGCAAGACGGGCATGGAGTCGAAAGCGCGCCCGACGGTGCCGCAGCGCTCGACCGGCTTTCAAGGGCGGAGCCGTTCGACCTTCTGCTCACCGACATTCAAATGCCGATGATGGATGGGATCGCGCTTGCGCTCGCGGCGAAGCGCGACCATCCGAAGCTCACGATCATGCTGATGACGGGCTACACCGACCAGCGCGAGCGGGCGCAGAGTCTGAAAGCGCTTATTCACGACATTGTGCAAAAGCCGTTCACGGTCGAGGAAATTCGCGCGGCTGTGCAATCGGCGCTCGCGGTACGCGTCTAATCAGAAATCCCGCAGCAAGCGTTCGAGGTAATCCAGCTCTTCGCGCGGCCGATCCGGCTCGGAAAAGCGGCGGCGCAGTTCTTCGAGCACACGGCGCGCACGCTGTACGTCGATTTCTCCCGGAATTTTCACGGTGAAGTCATCGCCATATTCACGCGAACGCATCGGGCGGCCGAGCGGGTCGGTGCGCTCCGCAGACTGACCTTGCTGGCCTGAGGCTTCGCCGCTCCCTTCGCCTTCACCCTGCATCGCGTCGGCGAGATTCTGCGCACCTTTCCGCAGCGCCTGCAGCGCGCGTCCTTGCGCATCGACGGCATTGTCGGAATCGCCGCCTTCGAGCGCGCCTTCGGCGTCCTGCATGGCTTTGCCGGCGCGGCCGAGCGCCTCGTTCGCCTGCTTGCCCGGGTCGTTTCCGTCTTTGCCTTGGCCTTCCTCGCCTTCACCTTCGCCACCGCGTCGTTTCAAGGCTTCCAGCATCTGCTCGAGCTTCTGGCGCAGTTCCTGCTGGTTATTACGCAGGTCGCCATAGGCGCGGCGATTGCGTTCGCCCGGGCGTCCGTCCTGCTGCGGGCGTCCGTCTTGCCGTCCCTGGCGATAGGTCTTGTCGCGCAGGCGCTGCTGTTCCTGGATCATGCGTCCCAGTTCGTCCAACGGATCGCCGCTTTCGCCTTCCTGGCCGCCTTGTGCTTGGCGGGTGCGGCTCAAATTGTCGAGCATCGCTTGCATCTCGTCGAGCAGTTTGCGTGCGGCGTCGCGCGCGCCGTTCTTCGCGAGATTTTCGATCCGGTCGAGCATGTTTTTCAGGTCTTGCGGGCGGATCACGCGCGTGTTGCGGTCGAGCGGGCGTTCGCCGTCGGCCTGCTGGCGGCGTAGCTGCTCGGTGAGTGCCTGCATGAATTTTTCAAGCTTCTCCCGCAAGTTGTCGGTAAGGCGCTTGATCTCTTCGTCGCTCGCGCCGCGCTGCAAAGCCTCGCGCAGCGCGTCCTGCGCGGCTTTCAATTCGCGGTCGATGTCACTCATGTTGCCGTCCTCGATCTGGAGCGCCATGCTCCAGAGATAGTCAAGGACTGACACGAGATCGTTGTCGTTCTTCGCGAGCTTGAGACGCGTGAACGCGGTGCGCAGCCCGAGATAGACGCTGGCATCCGGCGTGAAGCGGTCCGGCGCAATCATGAGCGCAAGCAGCGCGTGCGCGACCCTGTCACGTGCATTTGCGTCTTGTGCGAGGATGCGGCGCTGTTCCACGAGCGCTTGCGCTATATCCTTTGTGAAGACGCGCTCGGGCAGCTGCACTTCGCGCGTTTCGCTGACGCCTTCATTGCCCGCGTCGTCACGCGCGGCGAGTTGGAGCATCACTGTCGCGCCTGCCCAGGGGTTATCGGAAATATCCTTCGATGTCTGACCATTTCCCGCGCGCGTATGGGCCTGCGGCAGCGAGAGCGGAAATTCCGGCGGCGGAACGAGCGCGCGCGGGGCCGGTTCGCCTTGTTTTGGCGGAATCGGCGTCATGCGCGCCGTAGCGGAGGCGACGCCATAGTCGTCCTCCACACGATAATTCAGCGTGACGATTCCGCGCCCGGCGCTTTCCGGATCGTTCAGGAAGCCGATTGTAGGCGGCCGGTCGGGTATCGCGGTGAATGGCCAGGTGACGCGCCCGCCGGGGAGGCCGGTTACGGTCAGCGCACCGCTTTCGGCAATTTTAAAGTGACGCTCGATGCCGGCGTTTTTCTGCGTCTCTGTATTTTGCTCGGCGAGCCCGCCCTGCGCGGAAAGATCAAGGGAGGAGATGCCCGTTGCGCGGACGATGAGTTCGCTGCCCGCGGGCACAACAAAGGCGGCAGTGTCTTTTGGCGCCGGTTCGTCGTGGCGGATACCGGGCAGCAGAAGCGGTGCGCGGCCAGTGTAGGCCGGCGGCGTCACCCACGCATCGACGCGATAGATCTTCGAGGGAACGGCGCCGGTCCAGTTGAACGCGGCCATGAGCCGGCGCTCGTGGTCCTCTTTCGCGACAAAGAACGTCGCCACAACCGAAAGCAGCACGAGCGCACGGATCGCGTAGGGATCGCGCCAGGCAAGCCGGGGAGAGGGCCAGCGCGCACGCAAACCGCGTGAAGCTTTCTGCGCCGCTTCACGATGCGCGCGCCAGAGCGCTTCCATCACCGGGTCGCCCGCGGAATTCGAGAGACGGTCGTGGATTGCGGTCGCGGGGCGATGGGCGTGGCCCCGGTCGAGGCGGGCGAGAGCGTCGGAGCGCTTCGGAAGCCGCAACCAAATTAGCGGAGATAGGCTCACCGCGAGCAGAAGGCCGAAGGCACAGACTCCTGCAATACGCGCGAGCGGCGGGATGGAAATCCAGAAGCCTATCCAGGAGACGGCAAGAAAAATGCCAACAATCACGAGCGCGGCCGCAACTGGCGGCCAAAGCTGTTCCCATAGAAGTGCTTGCCAGCTTCGGGCGACCAGGGAACCAAGAGGACGGGGCGCAGGCCCTGCCGGCGTGCGCTCTCTATTTCCCGGGGCTTTTTCCGGTGCCTCGCTCACGCTTTTCTCCTCGCGGACACCCATCCCGCTTACACTTTACCATGGCGAGGGGAAGGCAAAAGTCCGTCGTGAGAGATAACGAATTCGAGCGCTTTCAGTTCTTCAGCCAATCGGGAAGGTTGTCGAAACCGATCTGGCGCGCAGCATCGATTCGGGGTCGTATCACCGCTGCATCGCCGCCCCTCACGAGCACCTCGGGAACAAGCGGGCGGGTGTTGTAGGTGGACGCTTGCACTGCCCCATAGGCGCCCGCGGTCATGATGGCGAGCAAGTCTCCGGCCTGTACCGCTGGAAGCTTGCGATCAAGCGCGAGATAGTCGCCGGTCTCGCAAACGGGACCGACGACATCGGCGATGATCGTCTTCTTATCCGCCGAGGCTTCGCGAAGCGGCAAAATTTCGTGATAGGCTTCGTAAAGCGTCGGGCGCACGAGATCGTTCATCGCCGCATCCACGATGACGAAAGTCTTTTCCGCGCCGCGCTTCACATAAATGACGCGCGTGACGAGAATTCCGGCATTGCCCGCGATCAGGCGCCCGACTTCGAAGACGAGCTTTAGGTTCAGTCCGCGTGTAAGGCGCTTCACCATTTCGGCATAGGCCTTGGGCAGCGGCGGCGGCTCGGTTTCGGGATGATACGGAATGCCCAGCCCCCCGCCGAAATCAATATGCTGCAGCTTGTAACCGTCGCGCATGAGATCGCGTGCAAGCTCTGCGAGCAGCGTCACCGCGTTCTCGAACGGCGAGAGTTCCGTGATCTGGCTGCCAATATGCATGTCAACGCCGGTGATCTCGATGCCGGGAAGCTTCGCGGCCTCCCGATAAATTTCGCGCGCGCGTGAGAGCGGAATACCGAATTTATTTTCCGCCTTTCCGGTTGCGATCTTGGCGTGCGTCTTGGCGTCTACATCGGGATTGACGCGAACCGAAACCGGCGCAGCCTTCCCGAGGCTCGTGGCGAGATCGGAAAGGATCGCGAGCTCCGGCTCGCTCTCGACGTTGAAACAATAAATTCCCGCCTTGAGCCCCGCCGCCATCTCCTCGCGTGTCTTTCCGACGCCGGAGAACACGATCTTGCTCGCCGGCACGCCTGCCGAGAGTGCGCGCATCAATTCGCCGCCGGAGACGATGTCCGCACCGGCGCCAAGCCGCGCGAGGGTTGCGATCACCGCCTGATTGGAATTCGCCTTCAGCGCATAGCAGACAAGCGACGGCACGCTGGAGAAGGCGTCCACAAAAACTTCGTAGTGCCTGGTGAGCGTCGCCGAGGAGTAGCAATAAAACGGCGTGCCGACTTTTTCCGCGAGCGCGGCGAGGTCCACGTCCTCGGCAAAGAGGGCGCCGCCGCGATAAGCGAAGTGACGCATGTTATTTCAGGAGCGGATCGAGGAAGAACGGTTCGTCCGGCTTCTCCGGGCGGCCCAGCTGCTTCGCTTCCTTCCGCTGCTGCTGCGTCGGCTGGTAGCCGGGAAGCTGGCGGGTAATGGGATATTCGCCCTTTCCCGTGCTTTTATCCTTGCTCTTAGCCTCTGCCTCGGTCGGCAACTCGAGCGGGCCTTTGATTCCGCACCCGGTCACCATCAAAAACGCGGCGAGTGCCGCGGGCAGCAGCATACGTCGGCTTACATCGGTCACGGGCCTGGTCACAATCATTTCTCCTGAACGGCAGGCAATATAGCAAAGCTTGTGGCGTGGCGAGGGCAAAAGCGAGGTTAGGCGCCTCTACTTACCAAGCCGTTTCAGCCATTTCTCAGCCTCACGCCGCACGTTTTTCGGTGCGGTACCGCCGTAGCTTTTCCGGCTCTCGACCGAGCGGTCGACCGAGAGGACCGAGAGCACGCTCTTCGGGATGCGCGGGTCGACCGCCTGCATTTCCTTGAGCGGCATTTTCTCGAGCGGAATGCCCGCTTTCGAGGCCTTCGCGACGATCTTGCCGCTGATCTCGTGCGACTCGCGGAACGGAATGCCGAGTTTCTGTACGAGATGATCGGCGAGGTCGGTAGCCGTCGAATAGCCTTCGCTTGCGGCCGCCTTCATGCGCGCGACATCGGGGGAGAGATCCCGCACCATGCTGGTCATCGCGGCGAGCACGAGCGAAAGCGTTGCAAGCGCATCGAACGTGCTCTCTTTATCCTCTTGCATATCCTTGGAATAGGCGAGCGGGAGACCTTTCATCACGACAAAAAACTGCACGAGCGCGCCGATGACGCGGCCCGTCTTCGCGCGCACGAGCTCGGCGGCGTCGGGATTCCGCTTCTGCGGCATGATCGAGGAGCCGGTGGTGAAACGATCGGAAAGTTTCACAAGTCCGAACGAAGGCGAAGCCCACACCACGATTTCTTCCGAAAGTCGTGACAGGTGCACGGCCGTGATCGATGCAGCGGATAACGTTTCCAGCACGAAGTCGCGGTCGGATACAGCATCGAGCGAGTTCGCTGCCGGCCGGTCGAAGCCAAGCGCCTTCGCCGTGCGATAGCGATCGATCGGGAACGACGTGCCGGCGAGCGCCGCAGCACCGAGGGGTGACTCGTTCAGCCGTTTCCGCGCATCCGCGAACCGTCCGCGATCGCGGCTGATCATCTCGACATAAGCAAGAAGATGATGGCCGAAGGTCACCGGCTGCGCCGTTTGCAAATGCGTGAAACCGGGCATGACGGTCGCCGCATATCTTGCTGCTTTTTTCGCAAGCGCCTTCTGCAATTCGGCGAGCGCAGCGTCGGTGGCGTCAATGGCATTCCGCACATACAGCTTGAAATCGGTCGCGACCTGATCGTTCCTGGAGCGCGCCGTGTGCAGACGGCCGGCCGCGGGACCGATCAAGTCTTTCAGCCGCGCCTCGACATGCGTATGAATGTCCTCGAGCGCGCGCGAAAACTTGAACTTGCTGCGTTTGATCTCTGACAAAATCGTGTCTAGACCGCGCGCGATCTTGCGCGCATCTTGCGCGCTGATGATGCCTTGTTTGGCGAGCATTGCGGCGTGGGCCTTGGAGCCGGCAATATCCTCGGCGTAAAGCTTGCGATCGAAGCCGATCGAGGCATTGATTTCCTCGAGGATTTCGTCCGGTGCGACACCGAAAACGCCGCCCCACATCCGGTTTGCCATGACCTATTCCTGTCGCCAGAGCGTAGAGAATGACGAGTAAAAAAACATACGAAGGCCGCCCGTTACTTCGCACCCTGCTGCTCGCCGCTGCCTTTGGCGCCGCCGCCGGGCTCGCGGGGGTATACGGGATTGCCGGGCTCAAGCGCAATGGAACGCTGGGCGCCGACGCCGAATGCGCGGAAGCGGTCGAAACAGCCAGGAGAATGAAGCCGCTTATCCACGGCGAGGTGGCGGCCGTCGCGCTTACCGACAAGCCCATGCGGGTACCGGATCTTTCGTTTCAGGACGGAAACGGAAAAACCGTTAAACTTTCGGATTTCCGTGGGAAGACCTTGCTCGTTAACCTTTGGGCGACCTGGTGCGTGCCCTGCCGCAAGGAGATGCCGGCTCTCGACGAGTTGATGGGCAAGCTCGGGGGCGGAGACTTCACCGTGGTCCCGATTAATATCGACACGCGCGATCCCGATAAGCCGAAAAAATTTTTCGCCGAGATCGCGGTAAAGAACCTTCCTTACTACGAGGATCCGAGCGGGACGGTCTTTCAGGACTTGAAACGGATCGGCCGTGCTCTCGGCTTGCCGACTTCGATTATCGTCGACAGGAAAGGGTGCGAGGTCGGTCACATCGCCGGGCCCGCCGAATGGGCGAGCGAGGATGCAATCAAGCTCGTGAAAGCGGCGAGCGGAGAATAATCAAGCCTGAATATCGATGTTCTGCCCGAGGCCTTGCGCCGCGGCGGCGAGCTTGTCGCCATTCGCTTCGGCGGCGGCAACGATCGAAAGCGCGCTCTTCGCGCCGTCGGGTGACGATTGGATGACCTTCGCGGCGGCGGCGTATTGCATTTGCGCCATCTTCGCCGCCATCAAAGCCGATACCAACGCGACCGAGTCCATACGCTGCTCCGAGGCTGGACCCTCGCGCGAGTGGGTTAATAAATGGTTGGCTGTTACGTCAACGCGTCGGAATGGGCTTTTCGCCGCGATAGTCGTAGAAGCCGCGTTTGGTTTTGCGGCCGAGCCAGCCAGCCTCGACATATTTCACGAGAAGCGGACAGGGGCGGTATTTCGTATCGGCCAAGCCTTCGTGCAGTACTTGCATTACGGAGAGTACCGTATCGAGGCCGATAAAATCGGCGAGCTCCAAGGGGCCCATCGGATGATGTGCGCCGAGGCGCATGGACTGATCGATCGCCTCGACATTGCCGACGCCTTCGTAAAGCACGTAGATCGCCTCGTTGATCATCGGCAGCAAAATGCGGTTCACGATGAAGGCGGGGAAATCCTCAGAAACGGCGGAAACCTTGCCGAGGCTTGCGACATATTCCTTGGCGGTTTCGAAGGTCTCATCGCCGGTGGCGATGCCGCGGACGAGTTCGACAAGCTCCATTAGCGGCACCGGATTCATAAAGTGAATGCCGATGAAGCGCTCGGGCCGGTCGGTGGCCGAGCCAAGGCGTGTGATGGAAATGGAGGAGGTGTTCGTGGCGAGGAGCGCCTCGGGCTTCAGCGCCGGGCAGATCTCCGCGAAAATCTTGCGCTTGATTTCTTCCTTTTCGGTCGCGGATTCGATTACGAGATCGCATTGCGCGAGATCGGAAATCTTCTCCGCGGACTTGATGCGGGCGAGCGCTTTTTTGCGGTCGTCCTCGGTGATTGTCTTTTTCGCGATTTGGCGTGCGAGGTTGCCGTTGATGGTGGCAAGGCCCGACTGGATGCGTTCGAGACTTATGTCGTTCAGGAGCACGTCATATCCGGCGAGCGCGCTGACATGGGCGATGCCATTGCCCATCTGGCCCGCGCCGATCACGCCGATACTCTTGATTTTCTTCGTCATGCGGGTGCTCTTCTACGACGAACGCCGGTTTGCCGCCAGTCTTTCCGTTTTGACTGATTAACCGAGTTCTTTTTCGAGCTCGGGGAGAACCTGGAACAAGTCGGCAACAAGGCCGTAATCGGCGACCTGGAAGATCGGCGCTTCCTCGTCCTTGTTGATGGCGACGATCACTTTCGAGTCCTTCATGCCGGCAAGATGCTGAATCGCGCCGGAAATGCCGACGGCGATGTAAAGCTCGGGCGCGACCACCTTGCCGGTCTGTCCCACCTGCCAGTCGTTCGGGGCGTAGCCCGCGTCGACCGCGGCACGCGAGGCGCCGACGGCGGCACCAAGCTTGTCGGCGACAGGCTCGACATACTTCGCGAAGTTCTCCTTGCTGCCGAGCGCACGGCCGCCGGAAATGATGACGCGCGCGCCGGTGAGCTCGGGGCGGTTGGATTTGGAAAGCTCCTCGCCGACAAACGCAGAGCCCGCGGGTGCGTCGGCGGCTGCTACGGCTTCGACCGGCGCGCTGCCGCCTTCGGCGGCCGCCTGGAACGCGGCGGTGCGGACAGTGATGACTTTCTTCTTGTCGGTGGATTGCACGGTCTGGATCGCGTTGCCGGCATAGATCGGACGCTCGAACGTGTCGGGCGATACGACCTTGGTGATGTCCGAAATCTGCATCACGTCGAGAAGCGCCGCGGCGCGCGGCATGAAATTCTTGCCGGTCGTGGTCGCGGGCGCGACGATCGTGTCGTAATCCTTGGCGAGTGCGACGATCAGCGCCGCCATCGGCTCCGCCAGGCGATGTGCGTATTTCGCGTCATCTGCCAGGAGCACTTTTTTCACGCCGTCGATTTTCGCCGCGGCATCGGCGGCCTCTTTGCAATTCTGCCCCGCGACAAGGATGTGAATATCGGCACCGAGTGCTTTCGCGGCGGCGACGGCCTTATGCGTCGCGCCGTTCAGCGCGCTGTCTTCGTGCTCGGCAATCAAAAGCGTCGCCATCAGAGCACCCCCGCTTCGTTCTTGAGCTTGTCGAGGAGCTCCGTGACGGTTTTCACTTTCACACCCGCCTTGCGGCCCGCGGGCTCGCCCGTCTTCAAAATCTTGAGGCGCGGCGCTACGTCAATACCAAGCGCTTCTGGCGTTTTTTCGCCGATCGGTTTTTTCTTCGCCTTCATGATGTTGGGCAGCGATGCATAGCGTGGCTCGTTCAGGCGAAGGTCGGTGGTGATGACGGCGGGCATGCTGAGCTTCACGGTCTGCAGGCCGCCGTCGATCTCGCGCGTGACGCTGACGCTTTCTCCTTCGATGACGACTTTCGAGGCGAAGGTGCCTTGCGGCCAGCCGAGCAGCGCTGCGAGCATTTGCCCGGTTTGATTGCAGTCGTCGTCGATCGCCTGCTTGCCGAGAATGACGAGACCCGGTTTTTCTTCGTCGGCGACTTTTTTCAGGATTTTCGCGACCGCAAGCGGCTCGAGCGTCGCGTCGGTTTTTACGTGAATGCCGCGGTCGGCCCCCATGGCGAGACCAGTGCGGATCGTTTCCGCCGCCTGTGCGGGCCCGATCGAAACGCAGACGACTTCCGTGGCCTTACCCGCTTCCTTCAGACGAAGCGCCTCTTCCACGGCGATTTCGTCGAAGGGGTTTATGGACATCTTCACATTGGCGAGATCGACGCCCGAGCCGTCCGGTTTCACGCGGACCTTTACGTTGAAATCGACCACCCGCTTCACGGGCACGAGCACTTTCATCCTGTCACCCCACCGGATCTTTGGGCAAAGTCTTCAAATGTGCGGAAAGGCACGAAAAGGCCTGTCTTGCGGCAGAAACGCAAATTATTGCGATGCGAAAAACGAGTCAACGCGTCACACGATAGTCTCGGTGCGGGGTGTCCGCTTCACGATGCGATCCTGATCGCAATCGAACAATTTCACTCCCGCAGGACGCATCACGACGATGAGAATGGCGCCCGCAATGAGCCCGCCGATATGCGTCCACCAGGCGACTACTTTGTCGTTCGAGAACATAACATTCAAGATCTGAACCACGATCCAGAAGCCGAGCGCCCATTCGGCCGCGATGTGAAGCGGAATGCGCATGAGCGCCAGCACCCAAATTTTCCGGCACGGGTGCAGCATCAGATAGGCGGCGACGATGCCGGCGATCGCGCCCGACGCGCCAAGGAGCGGCAGATTCGACGACGCGTTCGCGAAATAATGCACCACTGCTCCAAAGGCGCCGCACAGAAAATAAAAAATCAGAAAACGAAGATGGCCAAGAGCGTCCTCAACGTCGTCGCCGAATACCCACAGGAAGGTCATGTTGCCGAGAAGGTGGCCCCAGCTTGCATGCACAAAGGTGTAGGTGACGAGCGTGAGCTCCCAGGGCAGCCACTGATCGGGAAGTGCGCCGTTCAGAAAGACTTCATCGGGCCGAAATGTGAACGGCAGGATCGAGGCGGTGTGCGAATTGAGATCGCCCGCGCTCGCGCCGATTTCCCACAGAAAGAAGGCGATATTGACCGCGATCAGCGCCCAGCTCGCATAAGGCGGCGATTTGAACGTAAAGGGATTGCCGTCGTAAATCGGGATGACCATGACGGCGCTATGCCTTAACGGTTTGCGCCCGGCGCCCACAACACGTCGCGCGATCCTTTGTCGTTCGCGTAACGGCCGGCGACGAACAAAAAATCCGAAAGCCGATTGACATATTTTAGCGCGGCGGGAGAGACGCTGTCTTTGTCCTTGTCGGCAAGCTCCGTCATCAGCCGCTCGGCTCGCCGGCAGACGGTGCGCGCGAGATGCAGGTTCGCGGCGGCGGGCGTGCCGCCCGGCAGTACGAAGGATTTCAGCGGCGCAAGTTCCGCATTCATTTCGTCGATCTGTTTCTCGATCCAGCTTACTTGCGCTTCGGTGACCGTCATGCGCGCGCCGCCCGGGCCTTTTTGCGAAAGACACAGTTCGGCCTCGACGTCGAAAAGATCGTTCTGAATGTGCGCGAGCGCATCGTCCAGCTTCATGTCATTTGCGGTATACAGTCGCGCCAGACCGATCACGGCATTGGCTTCGTCGAGCGTGCCATAGCTCTCGATGCGCGGATCGTATTTCTTCCGCCGCTCGCCGTTGCCGAGCGAAGTCGTCCCATCATCGCCGGTTCGGGTGTAGATGCGATTGAGGACGACCATGGCCTAGCGCCCCAACATCCAGATCGTAAGCAGCACGACTACGATGGCGACCGCCTGCAGCATGACGCGGAGCCGCATTAGGTTTTGCGAACGGCTCGGAGAGCCGCCTTTCATCATGTTCCAGAGGCCGAGCACGAGCACCGTGGCGACGGCCAGAAGGGCGACGATGATGAAGAGATTTTGTGCGGTGGAGGGCATGAAATTCTCGCGTGAAAGCGGATTTTAGGGCAGCCTCGCTCAATTGGCCCCGTCGAGCAACCGCCTTGCGATCACCTGCGCCTGAATTTCCGCCGCACCCTCGAAAATGTTGAGGATACGCGCGTCGCAAAGAACGCGCGAGACCGGGTATTCGAGCGCGAAGCCGTTGCCGCCATGGATCTGCACCGCGTTGTCGGCGGCCGCCCAAGCGACACGCGCGCCGTAGAGCTTCGCCATGCCCGCCTCGAGGTCGCAGCGGCGGCCGGAGTCCTTCTCGCGCGCCGCGTGATAGATGAGCTGGCGTGCGATCATCACCTCCACCGCCATCATCACGATCTTGTCGGAGACGCGGGGGAAACTGAAAATGGCTTTTCCGAACTGATTGCGTTCCCTAGCGTAGCGAAGCGCGAGCTCGAGCGCCGATTGCGCGACGCCGGCGGCGCGCGCCGCGGTCTGGATACGCGCCGCTTCGAAAGTTTGCATCAACTGCTTGAAGCCTTGCCCTTCGACGCCGCCGAGGAGATTTTCCGCCGGCACTTCGAAGCCGTCGAAGCCGATCTCGAATTCCTTCATGCCGCGATAGCCGAGCACCTCGATCTCGCCGCCGGTCATGCCCTTCGCCGGAAACGGATCCTTGTCGGTGCCGCGCGGCTTCGGCGCGAGCAGCATCGAAAGCCCCTTGTAGCCCGCTTCGTTCGGATCGGTGCGGACGAGAAGCGTCATCAGGTCAGCGCGGACCGGGTGCGTGATCCAGGTCTTGTTGCCGTAAACCTTGTAGACATTTCCCTCGCGCACGGCGCGGGTCTTGAGCGAAGCGAGGTCGGAGCCGGTGTTCGGCTCGGTGAAGACCGCGGTCGGCAGCACTTCGCCGGAGGCGATTTTCGGCAGCCAGTATTTCTTCTGCGCGTCGGTGCCGGAGCCGAGAATGAGCTCGGCCGCGATTTCCGAACGTGTACCGAGCGAGCCGACGCCGATATAGCCGCGCGAGAGCTCGTCCGAGACCACGCACATCGATTCCTTCCCGAGCCCGAGCCCGCCGTACTCTTCCGGGATCGTGAGCCCGAAGACGCCGAGCTCCGCCATATGCGCGATGATTTCGAACGGGATGTATTCGTTCTTGAGATGCCATTCGTGCGCATGCGGCAGCACTTCGTCGTTAGCAAAGCGGCGCATTTCCTTGCGCATCGCGTCCAGCGTCTCGTCGAGGCCGTCGTCGCCGACGACGCCGTCGCTCTCGCCGATGATCGCGGCGAGCCGCGCGCGCGTCTCAGGCGCGGTGCCTTCGGCGATCAGCGCCTTCACGGCATGGGATTTCCGGCTCTCGATCTTCTCGTCGCTCACGCCGAGCGCATTCAAACGAACGAACTCGCCCTGATTCATTGGAATGCCGCCGAGGATTTGCGCGAGCGTTTCGCCGAGGCCGATCAGGGTAAGAAGACGCTCCGTTTCTCCGAAGCGGCCGGCGTCCTGCATGCGGCGAGCGTAGGCGTTCAGCTGCCGGACGATTTCAATATAGGTTGCGAGCCACGCGAGCCCGTGCGCCGCGTGCTGCTCGCGGTCGAGGGCTTCGGTGGAAATTTTGCCATTCAGCGTGACGCGCGGCCGGATCGCAGCCGCGGCGTCGGCGAGCAGGGCTTCGGCCGTGCGTTCCGCCTCGGCCGCCAGCGGCAACAGATCGAGTTTTGCGGTCTCGGACGGGCGGGTCGCGGCAACGGGCATGGAAGGCTCCTAAAACAGCACTTGCAGCCTACTTTTGCACCGCACAAAAGCAAGCGGGCATTGGTCAGATACCGCAAAATGCAGAGCTTTTTAACTATTGCGGGCTTTTATGGACGCGAAATCCGCATCCTCCGGCCTGCCCATAGACAGCTTTTTGCGTGGATTAGCGCCATGAATTTCAAACGGTTGATTTCGCCGCTTTCGCAGCTGGTTTCGAATGTTTCGCGCAGGTTTCCCTCGGTTTCCGTCCGGGCGCGCATCATTATTCTTGCCGTCACGCCGCTGATCGGATTTGCCGTCATCGGATTTTCTTTCGTCTCGGGCGAGCACGCGGTCGAGCATGCGTTCGAATCCATGAAGACCGCGAGCAGCGTCGCGGAGGCGAGCCGCGATCTTCGCTCCAACATCGACAATCTGCGGACGGCCGCGAAGGAATTCTCCGCGGGCGGCGGCCAGGACAAGATCGGCGATTTCGAGGAACGTTATATCCGCGCGCAGATCGGCATCAAACTGATCGAGCGATCCAAGGAAATCGCCAACGAAAAGCAGCTCGGTGTGCTGAACAATCGCCTTGCGGATATGAAAGAAAAATTCGACGCGCTGGAAAAGGCGCAGCAGAAGATCGGCCTCTCGGCGAACGAAGGCTTGCAGAAGAAGATCCGCACGACCTCGACGGCGGTCGAGCAAATCGTCAATCAAGGTATTCCCTGGCTCGCCGACGACGACCAGCGGCGGTTGACGATGCCGCTTTCGGGCATGCTCCGTCACGAAACGGACTATCGCTATACGCTTAACTCGCTTCCCAGCTCGCAGTTCGCGCAGGATTACGACACGTTCAAAAAGGAGCTGGAACGCGTGAACGCCTTGCCGGAGAAAGCGGATCAGGCGGCGGCGTTGAAGAGGGAGCTTGCCGACAAGGTGAACGCCTACGCCGATACGTTCAACGAATGGTCGGCGGCGCTCGCGGAAGTGTCGCCGATCGTGACGATCATCGACATCGACGCCAAGGACATGATTCCGGTGACGGATGAAGTTATCGCGCGTGCGCGTCTTTCGGAGACGGGGGCGACTTCGACCCTCGGCATCTCGCAAGGCCGTACCAAATCTGTGATCATTTCCACGGGCATCGCGGTCGCATTGCTCGGCCTTGTGCTGAGCTGGCTGATTGGCGTCAGCATTACGCGGCCCATCGTTGGGCTTTCGAAAACGATGAAGAGCCTCGCGGAGGGTGACGTCTCCGCCGACATTCCCGCCGCCCGCGCCAGGGATGAGATCGGCGAGATGGCGCGTACCGTGCTCATCTTCCGCGATAATATGCGCGAGCGCGCACGCCTCGAAGCCGAGCAATGCGAAGCGAGTTCGACCCGTGAGCGCCGTGCCCACGCGGTCGAAATGCTGATCCGCAATTTCGCTGAAACGGCCGACGAGGCGCTCGGCTCGGTGAAGTCCGCCGCGCAAAAGCTCGACTATGCCGCCAAAGGCCTTGGCGAGACCGCCGGCAAAGTGGGCACCGAATCCGAGATGGCCGGGAAAGCCGCGGGCGCCGCGTCGTCGAACGTGGCGCAAGCCGCCGCCGCCGCCGAGCAGCTCGCAAGCGCTGTCGCGGAAGTGGCGCGGCAAACAGCGTCCTCGACCGAAGTCGCGAACCGCGCCGTTTCCGAGGCGCAGCGCTCGGTGCAGATCATGGGCACGCTCGGCGAGGCCGCGACCAGGATCGGCGAAGTGGTTGGGCTTATTCAATCGATCGCGGCGCAAACGAATCTGTTGGCGCTCAACGCCACCATCGAAGCTGCACGCGCTGGCGAATCCGGCAAGGGCTTCGCCGTCGTCGCCGCCGAGGTAAAATCGCTCGCGAGCCAGACGGCGCGCGCGACCGAGGACATCGCGACGCAGATCGGCGCGATCCAGGAAGCGACCGGAGAGTCCACGACCGCGATTCATACGGTCAGCTCCGTGATCTCGGAAATGTCGGCGATGGCGGCCTCCATTGCGTCGGCGGTGGAAGAGCAGAATGCCGCCGTGGTTTCGATCGCGGATAACGTCGCGCGCGCTTCGAGCGACGCCGACAATGGCGCGAACGCCATGCGCTCGGTCGAGCATGCGGCCGCCGGCGCGAGCAAGACCGCGAGCGAAGTTGCGGCTCTTGCAGAGCAGCTCGGCGCCGAAGCGGAGCGGCTCGACGGCGAGATCAGCAAATTCCTCGGCGAGGTACGGGCGGCCTGAACCGCCACGCGCGCATTTTCTGCCGGAAACTCGCTGCGCAAATTCCGCTTGCCAGTTTTGCGGCGATCCGCGATGGGAGTGCCCATGAAGCGGTTCTGGCGCATCGCTCTGGACGCGTTCTACGCCTTCAACGACGACGACGGTTGGGCGATTGCGAGCCATATCGCGCTTTCCGCGCTGATGGCGCTGTTTCCTTTTTTGATTTTCGTGACCGCGCTCACGGCGCTGTTCGGCACGAAAGAACTCGCGGACGAAACGGCGAATCTCCTTCTCGATACATGGCCGCGGGAGGTGGCGGGCCCAATCTCCAACGCCATACACGACGTGCTCACGAATCTGCGCACCGACGTTCTGACCTTCGGCGTCGCGTTCGCGATTTATTTCGCGTCGAGCGGAATCGAAAGCCTGCGGATCGGGTTGAACCGCGCCTACGGCGTGAAGGAGAAAAATCCGTGGTGGCTGATGCGGCTGGAATCGATTGGCTATGTGCTGGTGGCGGCGATTTCCATGATTGCGCTCGCCTTCCTGATCGTGCTCGGGCCGCTGATCTGGGCGGGCGCGGTTAAATATCTGCCGTGGCTCGCTCCGTTTTCGAGCGTCGTGTCGTTCGTCCGCTATGTCGTCGCCTCCGCCGTGATCATCGTCGCACTCGTGATCGTGCATAAGTGGCTGCCGGCCGGACACAGAAGCTTTTCCGAGATCATGCCGGGGATTTTCGTCACGCTCATATTGTGGCTCGCGGCCGGCGCAACCTTCGGCTCGTACCTTTCGGAGTTCGCTTATACTTATGTTACCTATTACGCGAGTCTCGCGTCTGCCATGATCGCGCTCGTGTTCCTCTATGTGTCGGCGTCGATCTTCGTCTATGGCGGCGAACTCAATTCGGTATTAAGCAAACGTCAGAAGCGGCGCGCGCCGCACTAATCGATTAGGGAGAATGGAATGTCGTCGTTCTGGGGCCTCGCCCTTCCGATGGCGCTGACCGTTGCGTCCGGCGCCGGCATCGTCGTCCAGCAGGCATTGAACGCGGATCTGCGCGTATCGCTCGGCTCCGGCGCATGGGCGGGGCTCGTCAGCTATCTCTGCGGCACGATCTGCATGATCCTCCTGATTTTGTTTCTGCGGGAGGGCGTGCCGAGCGCGGCCTCGCTCGCGCGCACGCACTGGTTTTCGTGGATGGGCGGCGTATTCGGTGCTGCGTTCATCGCGGTCGCGCTGTTCTTCATTCAGCGGCTGGGGGCCGCGACCTTCATCGCGTTGCTCATCGCAGGGCAGCTGATTTGCTCGATCCTGCTTGATCACTTCGGCGTTCTCGGGCTTGAGCAGCACAGCGTGAGTCCCATGCGGCTCATGGGAGCGGCGCTGCTGATGGCGGGCGTGGTGTTCATTCGGATGTAGCTTTTTGCTCAAACGCCATCGTTCCCGCGCCCGCGCTGATTGCGCGTCCGGGCATTC
>JAJPHK010000153.1 GCA_021325315.1 Alphaproteobacteria bacterium | reverse complement strand
GAGAGATTGACCGCGAGCGAAAGATCCGGCCACTTCACCGCCTCCTCGCAGGCGCGCTTCAGCACCCACTCGTCGAGCCGGACAATCAGACCGGAATGTTCCGCCGTCGGCACGAACTCCATCGGCGACACGATGCCGCGCTCCGGGTGGTCCCAGCGCACCAGCGCCTCGACGCCGACCATCCGCTCGCCGTCCACCGAAAATTGCGGCTGAAACCGCACCACGAGTTCCTCGTTTGCGAGTGCCGCCGCGAGCTCGCGCTCGGTCTTGCCGCGCTTATGCAGCGCATCTTCGTAGCCCGGATCGAACATGCGCAGCGTCCCGCGGCCCTCGGTACGCGCGCGATAGAGCGCGATGTCGGCGCGGCGCAGCAGCGTCTCCGGATCGCTCGCATGTTCCGGCGCGATCGCAACGCCAATCGAAGCCGAAACCGTGAGCACATGATCGCCCGCCGGCGTTTGCTGGCGCAGATTTTCGAGAATGTGCCGCGAGATCACTCCGATCTCGTCCTGATTGTCGAACGGCAAGAGCAGCGCGAACTCATCGCCGCCGAGACGCACGGCCGCGAGGTTGTTCTTGATCGAGGCGAGCCGCCAGGCCGCGACGGTGAGCAATTCGTCGCCGACATGGTGGCCGAGCGTATCATTGATGTCCTTGAAGCCGTCGATATCGATGAACAGAAGCGCGAGCTTCTGCTCCGGCTTCAGTTTCTCCATTTGCTCGGTCAGAATCTCGATCAGCTGGGCGCGGTTGCCGAGGCCCGTCAGCGTATCGCGAAATGCAAGCTCGGTCGCCCGGCGTTCGCTGTTCTTGAGCTCTTCGGTAGCGCGCCGCGCCTGCCGCAGCACCAGCGCGCCGATGAAGCCGAGGAACAGCACAATGCCGACGATCGCCGGCAGGAGCTGACGCAACATCGCCGTGCCCGGCTGCTTCGGTGTCCAGACGAGCCAGGCAGGGCGGCTGCCGGCAGTATAGAATGGAATTTGCACCGCCGTTTCGTTTGTCAGCGGCGGAGTCTCGCGCAAACTCAACCCGGCGATCGAATAAGTCTTTGAGAAATCCGCGATGAAAGAATCGTCGAGAAACGAGATATTGACGGCGATAGCGGGCGCCTCGGCGCTGCCAAGCGCCTTGCCGCTGTTGGGCACCACCGTCACGGCGCCGATCACCGCCGGCCGCTGGTCGATACGCCGGAACACGACGCTCGAAACCGGCTCCAAGGCGAAACCCCCATCGGCGCCGCTTTCGGAGCGAATAATCGAATTCAGTCTACGCAGCTTGTAGGCATCCTTCACCTCGGCGACGACCGGCTCGATCTTTTCGCTGAGCAACTCGTAGACGTTTTTATCGACCAGTTTGCCGTTGATCGAAGCGTAAACCGGCTGACCGCTTTCGTTCAGGATGAAGGATTGATCTTGACCGCTTGTCTCGTGCAGGCGGCGGCCATAGTGATGATGGATCCAGGCGATATCGCTCACGAGCGGCGTTTGCAGCGGGATCTCGTCCCAGCGCGCAAACGCGTGCAAATCTTGCTTCATCCGCATCACGACGGCGTTCAAACCGTTACGCACGGTTTCCGCCTCGCGCTCCGTGCTTTCGGTGTCGACCCGGTGCGCAACAAGAATAGCGATGCCGACAAGCGCGATTGCTGCAGCCGCCATCAGACCGCCGACGGCGGCCAGCCAGCGATCACCAATTTGATGTCGCATCCAAAATTCTTGCATGTTTCTGCAGCCCGCAAATTTTCGAGCATTGCAGCAGAAACCAGTCGGTAAGCCCTTAATTTTGCTGATGGTTCCTGGCCAATCGAAACCACAGTGAATCAAACATAAATTGAACGACTTCAATGGCTTAGGGTGCCTTTCCGCTCCGGCACTTCGTTAAATCTTGCAGAAATAGCCTGAAACCGGTCGCCAGGCAGATACGAAATACGCGAAAGCAGCATTGATCGGCCGCAGACTTGGTTTAGGCAGGAGCCCCACCAACAAAGCCGACTCGGCTTCGCGACTTAACCATGAAACTTCAGCGCCGCATTTATCCGGCAGTCATTTTGTTCGCGCTCATGCTCGCGGCGGACGCGGCAGCCGCCGAGCCGTGTCCCGGAAACCCAAATGCGCTCGGCACCGCGCGGGTACTGAAAGTCGAGCACGGCCGCTACGGCACCAAGCATTTCCCGCAAACATTGCCGCTCGGTCCCCGCGAAGTGGTTCTTACTTTCGATGACGGTCCTAATCCGCCGACAACTTCGATGGTACTCGCTGCGCTCGCACGCGATTGCGTGAAGGCGACCTTTTTCCTGATCGGCCGCCATGCCGAAGCCCACCCCGATTTCGTGCGCAAAATCGCTGCGGCGGGGCACACCATCGGGTATCACAGTATGACGCACCCGATGACGCTTGTGAGCATCTCCTATCCGGCGGCCGTCGATAACATCGAGCGCGGAATCAAGGCGGTCGATAAGGCGGCTTTGCCCTATCATGCCGCGCCGTTTTTCCGTTTTCCGGGCTTCGGCTCGTCGCCCGCGCTGCTCGCCTACATGGGCCGGAAGGGCCTCGCCGTATTCGGCGCCGATCTCTGGGCAAGCGACTGGAATGTGATGACGCCGCAATTCGAACTGTCGCTGGTGATGCAGCGGTTGGAGCAAGCCGGCCGCGGCATCGTCCTTTTTCACGACACCCAGATGCAGACGGCCCGCATGCTGCCTGCGTTCCTCGCCGCGCTGAAAGCGGGCGGCTGGAAGGTTGTCCATGTCGTGCCCGCCCGCCAGGGCTGAGGACATTCTGACGCTGTAAACCTTATGGGTAAATCGCACGAAATCGCCTTTTTGCGCCCCCGCCGTTCAGGTTAAGTTCATGCGGGGCAAGGGATTCCAGTTCATGCGCTTGAAATCGATTCTATTCGGCGGCGCTTTCGCCACCTGTCTTGTTGCGGCTCCGGCAATCGCCGAGGATTGCCCCGGCAATCCGGACGCCATGGGCGTTTCGCGTACGATCGTGATCGACCCGAAAGAAACGCCGACGCTCGGCGGGCACCAATACAATTCCCGCCTGCCGCTCGAGCCGAAGGAATTCATCCTCACCTTCGACGACGGTCCCGTGAAAAAGCAGACGCCGGAAGTGCTCGATTTCCTGAAGAAGGAATGCGCGAAGGCGACCTTTTTCCTGATCGGCGTCAATGCGCAGGAGAATCCCGATCTCGTCCGCCGGATCGCCGAGGAGGGCCACACCATCGGCACGCATACGCAGACGCACGCCTATCTCAGCCGCATCCCGATCGAAAAGGCGGAAAAGCAGATCAATGACGGCTTCCGTTCGGCGCAGACGGCGCTCGATCCGATCGGCAAGAAGGTCTCGCCCTTCTTCCGCTACCCCGGTTTGATGTACACGCCGGAGACCGAAGCCTATTTGCGCGAGCACGGCATCGCGACTGTCGGCATCGACGTGCTCGCGAGCGACTGGTTCGGGCGCTTGCAGCACAATCCGGAAGGCATCTTGCAGCGCGCGGTATCTCGTCTGGAAGAGCGCGGCTCCGGCATTCTGCTCTTGCACGACGTGAAGAAGGTTACGGTCGGGCTGCTCCCCGAGCTCTTCCGGCGGCTGAAGGAGCACGGCTTCAAGCTCGTGCACATGGTCCCGAAGGACGGCGCGTTGCCGGACATTCCGCCGCCGACGGCCGAGGAAATCGCGGCCAAGGAAAACGCCGAAAAACAGAAGCTGGCCGGTGCCGGCGAACGGCACGTCCGGCATGTCGCCCGTCTGCACCGCACCATTCATGCACGCCAGCGCGAGCATGCGCGGCGCCATTACACGCATCGCGTCGGGCGATATAAGTCGAGCTCGTACAACGATTTTATCTACGATAATTGAGAGAGCGATCTGCGAATCTCAGCCGCGCAAGACGAGCCGCGGCATCACACAGATTTTGGTTTGAAAGCCGCGACCGGAAACGAGCGCCGGATCGCTTGCACAAATTGCTTCAGCTTCAGCTCGATCTTGCGTCTCGAGAATGGCGACACCCCATTCGCCTTCCGGGTCCGCGACGGGCCCGAACGCGTGCACTTTCCCTTGCTCCATTATGCTCCGCCAATAGACCACGTGCTTCTGCATGATCGCGGCCTCTTCCGGGCTCATGTCTTGCATGAACATGCTTCGCGGCGGCAGCAGTTTTAGAAGAAAGTACATCCGCTCGCCTCTAGAGATGGAGATATTGAGGGAGAATTGGTGCGGCCGAGAAGACTCGAACTTCCAAGGGTTGCCCCGCTAGCACCTCAAGCTAGTGCGTCTACCAATTCCGCCACGGCCGCTGAT
>JAJPHK010000066.1 GCA_021325315.1 Alphaproteobacteria bacterium | reverse complement strand
CAAACGCAGAGAGCCACAGTGGTTCAAGGAGCCCTAACCATGAAGACTTTTACCCGTTTTATGAAGGACGAGTCCGGCGCGACCGCCATCGAATATGGCCTGATCGCCGCTTGCATTTCCGTCGCGATCATCGCGGTCGTGCAGGGTGTCGGTACGAACCTGAACACCACGTTCACGACGGTCAAGAACGCGCTCGGCGCTGGCAGCTAATCGCTGTCTGAAGAGAGCAATTAGAGAGGCCCCGGCTCTAGCCGGGGTCTTTTCTTTTGGCCGGCCGGAATTCACGCTTCGCTCAGGCTTTTGCGCTTTGATCGGCCTGCAACGCGCCTTTTCATCGAGATCGTCATGTCGCTGCAAATCCTGCTCCTGGGCCTGTTCCCCGCCGTCATGGCGCTCGCGGCGGCGAGCGATCTTCTCACCATGACGATTTCGAACCGGCTGTCGATCGTGCTTGCGCTCGGCTTTTTTCTCGCTGCGGTTTGGATTGGCATGCCGGCGGCCGAGATCGGTTGGCACATGGTCGCGGCGCTTGCTGTGCTCGCCGCCGCCTTTGGCTGCTTTTTCTTCGGCTGGATCGGCGGCGGGGATGCGAAACTGGCCGCAGCGACGGCGCTCTGGTTCGGTTTCTCGCATCTGATGGATTACTTGTTGCTCGCCGCGGTTTTCGGCGGTGCGCTGACCTTGCTTATTCTTGTGCTGCGCCAATGGCCGCTGCCTTCGATCTTCGCGCGTCAACCTTGGATCGCGCGCCTGCATGCGATGAACTCCGGCGTCCCTTACGGTATCGCGCTCGCGATCGCGGCGCTCATGGTCTATCCCGAAACGGTCTTCATCCGCACAGCGGCCCTCGGTTACTAACGCTGCGTGCAATTCGCTACTTCTCATTAACCATAAGTTGACCTTTCGCTGCTGGAATTGCGCCTGACCAGTGGTCCGACTCGTCTGTCTTGTTGGGAAGTAAGCGTATGAAACCCGCCCGCATTATCGTCTTGGGAGTAGCCCTGCTCGCCGGAGGGCTCGCCTTCATGCTTTCGGGCCGTGCGCCTGAGCCCGCGCCCGTGCAGGTCGTGAAGCCCGCGATCGAAACCACAGAGGTTCTCACCGCGAAAAGCGAAATCGGTCTGGGCAAGGCGGTACAGGCCGGCGATCTCGCCTGGCAGGTTTGGCCGGCCGATGCCGCAGGCGCCGGCTTGATTCAGAAAAAGTCGCGGCCGAATGCGCTTGAAGAATTCAAGGGCGCGATCGCGCGCGCCCCCTTCGTCGCGGGCGAGCCGATCCGCGAGCAGAAGCTGATCAAGGCGAACGGCTCGGGCTTCATGTCCGCGATCCTTTCACCCGGTATGCGCGCGATCTCCACCGACATCTCGCCGGAAACCGGTGTCGGCGGGTTCATCTTGCCGAACGACCATGTCGACGTGCTCTTAACGCGTCGCGATCAGGAGCAACAGAAAAACGGCGGTGGCGACGGATTCACTTCCGAAACGATTTTGCGAAACGTCCGCGTGCTAGCGATCGATCAGACCGTGCAGGAAAAGGACGGCCAGAAGGTGGTCGTCGGCAAGACCGCGACGCTTGAACTCACGCCGCGCCAGACCGAAACGCTCGCGCTTTCCCGTCAGCGCGGCACGCTCTCGCTCGCTTTGCGGTCGCTTACCGAGAATAAATCGGTTCCGAAACCTGAAACCGAAGACGAGCGCAACTCGGGCAGCGTCAATTTCGTGCGTTACGGCGTCAATTCCGTACAGACCATCAAATAGCGGCGCGTCTCGAGGAGAAGATCATGCACCCCCCCTTCGCGACCGCGATTCGTTGGAGCTCCGTTGCCGCCGTTCTGTTCGCCCTCTGTGCGCCTGCGGCGTATCAGCCCGCGCGCGCGGCCGAGTCGAGCATTGCGCTGAATGGCGGTCATGCCGCGCGCTTTCTCGCGATCGGGATCGGCAAATCCGCCGTCGTCGATTTGCCGGAAGACGCGAAGGACGTGCTGGTGGCCGATCCGAAGATCGCGAACGCTGTCGTGCGCTCCGCCCGCCGCGCTTATCTGATCGGTGTCGCGGCGGGGCAAACCAATGTGATCTTCTTCAATGCCGACGGCAAACAGATCGCGGCCTACGATATCGAGGTCGGACGCGATGCAAGCGGCGTGCGCGAGGCGCTGCGCAAGATGATGCCGGGCGCGAATATCAATGTCGATATGGTCGGCGACAGTGTCGTGCTCTCCGGCACGGTCGCGAACGCCGCCGATGCGCAGAAGGTTGTCGAAGCCGCCACGCGGCTCACGGGCGACGTCAACCGCGTCGTGAACGGTCTTACGATCAACGGCAAGGAGCAGGTTCTTCTCAAGGTTACGGTCGCCGAAGTGCAGCGCACAGTCCTGAAGCAGCTTGGCATCAACCTGAACGGCTCCAACATCGCGATCGGCAAAAACATCATCAATTTCAATTCCGACAATCCGTTCTCGGTGCAGAACCAGACGATCTCGAACTCCAATCTGACACCGACCTTTCCTGTCCAGGGCGGCTCGATCACCGCGTCGCTCCGCGCCATGGAACAATCGGGCGTGATGCGCACGCTCGCCGAGCCAAACCTCACGGCGATTTCGGGTGAATCGGCCAAATTCCTCGCCGGCGGCGAATTTCCCGTGCCGGGCGGCCAGAGCTGCGATCAAAGCGGCACCTGTCAGATTCAAATTCAGTTCAAGCAATTCGGCGTCGGCCTCGAATTCACGCCGATCGTTCTTTCCGAAGGACGCATCAGCCTCAAGATCGGCACCGAAGTGAGCGAACTTTCCGCCGACGGCGCGATCAAGCTCACCAGCATCACCATTCCCGCGCTGAAGGTGCGGCGCGCAAGCTCCACCGTCGAGCTGCCGTCGGGCGGCTCGCTTGCGCTCGGCGGACTTCTGCAGGAGCAGACCAAGCAGAATATCAACGGCATTCCGGCGCTGATGAATCTTCCGGTGCTCGGCCCCCTGTTCAAGAGCCGTGACTACCAGACGGGCCAGACCGAACTCGTCATCATCGTCACGCCCTACATCGTCAATCCGGCCGCGCAACGTGAGCTCTCGCGCCCGGACGACGGCTTTGCCGATCCGACCGATCCGCAAACCGTCTTTTTGAATCAGCTCAATCGCACCTACGGGCTCCGCGGCACGGCCGACGCGCGCTCTTATCGCGGCAATTACGGCTTTATCAACGATTGAGTGGAGTATCCGCCATGAACTCGCGCAGCGTGGAATTCCGGAGCGGAGCGATTTCATTCGCGATGCTCGGGCTCGCGCTTTTCCTTGCCGGTTGCCAGACCAGCGATCCTATCGATTATACCGGCTCGGTTCCGACCGACTATCGCGACCGCCATCCGATCCGCCTCGCCGACAAGGAGCGCACGCTGCAAATTCTGGTCGGCTCGGGCCGCGCCGGCCTCACCGCCACGCAGCGCGCGCAGGTCGCGGCGATGGGCAGCGATTGGCGGCGCGAAGGGACCGGCTATATCGTGATCGAAACCCCCGCGCGCGCTGTGAACAGCCGCGCGGCGCGCGATACCATTCACGAGATCAAGAGCTTGCTGAATTTCGCGGGCGTCTCGCCGCGCGCGACGAAATTCCGCACTTACGATCAGCCCTATCGCGACGATCTCGGCGCGATCCGCATCAGCTACAAGCGCATCGCCGCGGAGGCGGGACCTTGCGGCCAATGGCCGGACAATATGGGTCCGGGCGTCGTCGGTCGCGAGCGATACCCGCTGCGGGAGAGCCTAAACGAGCCCTATTACAATTTCGGCTGCGCGACGCAGCGCAATCTCGCGTCTGAGGTCGCCAATCCTGAAGATCTCATCCAGCCTCGTGCCGAGACGCCGGCCTATGCCGAGCGCCGTCAGACGGTGATGGATAAATACGCCAAGGGTCAGGATACGGCCTCGCAAACAACGGTCGTTCAATCCACCGGCAAAGCAAGCAACGTCGGACCATGATGAAACTCGCCACCGCGCCGACCGTCGCCGATGCGCCGCCCCTCGATGGCGGCGAACGGCATATTGCGGCTGTTCCCCGCGTTTCCATCCAGGCGTTCTGCGAAACCGCCGAACTCGCAGGCTCGATGCAGGCGGCGATTGGCGATCGCCGCATGGCGAAGGCGCACGTCAAGGTGCAGATGGGGGGTCTGATCGCGGCGCTCGAAGCCTATAAAAACGCAGCGACGCCGAATGTGCTGATTATCGAGCATCTCGGCGGCGGTATCGATCTCATCACCGGTCTCGATAACCTCGCCTCGGTTTGCGACGCGGGCACGAAGGTTATCGTCGTCGGCCGGCTCAACGACATCGTGCTCTATCGCGAGCTCGTTCGCCGCGGCGTAAGCGAATATCTTGTGGGGCCGCTTTCGCCGCTCGATCTCGTGCGAGCGATTTCGTCGCTCTTCAACGCGCCGGACGCCGAACCCCTGGGCCGTGTGCTTGCGGTGATCGGTGCGAAAGGCGGCGTCGGCTCCTCGACGGTCGCGCACAACGTCGCCTTTGCGATCGCTAAGGATCTTCGCCTGAACGCGGTCGTCGCCGACATGGATCTCCCCTTTGGCACGACCGGGCTCGATTTCAACCAGGATCCGCCGATGGGCATCGCCGACGCGGTCTTCTCGCCCGAGCGTGTGGACGCCGCTTATGTCGACCGGCTGCTTTCGAAATGCACCGATCACCTGAGCATCCTCGCCGCGCCCGCGACGCTTGACCGCGAATACGATTTCAACTCCGAGGCCTTCGATCCGATTCTCGATGCGCTGCGCGGCACGGTGCCTTACATCGTCCTCGACCTTCCGCATCTCTGGACCGCCTGGTCGAAGCGCGCGCTGATCGGCGCCGACGACGTCTTGTTCGTGGCGGCGCCCGACCTCGCCAATTTACGCAACATCAAGAACATGTACGACTTCGTCCGCGCCGCGCGCCCGAACGATCGCGCGCCCGCCTATCTGCTTAACCAGGTTGGTATGCCGAAACGGCCAGAAGTCCGCCCCGCGGATTTCCAGAAGGCGCTCGGCGCCGAACCCGCCGCCACGATCCCGTTCGATCCGCAGCTTTTCGGTACCGCCGCGAATAACGGTCAGATGATCGCCGAGGTGAATGCAAGCCATAAAATCGCGGAAGTGTTTGTGACGCTCGCGAAATCCATTACCGGCCGCGCCGTCGCGAAAGCGCCGAAGCGCGATTTCCTTTCGCCCTTGCTCGCGAAGCTGCGCGGTAAGAGCTCGTAACTGATCGCGTAAGGTGAAATATGTTCGGCAAGCGTGGCGGCACAAGCGTAGCGCCCAGAATTGATCCGCAGCCGTCTCCGGCGCCCGCGGCCCGCCCTGCGGCGACGCCGGCAAGTCCCGTGGCCCCCGTGCGCTTCGAGCCGGGCACGCAGTTGTCCGCGACGACGACAACGGTGAGCTCGCCGCCGATCGCGCCGGCGGCGCCTCCGCCGCCGGTCATGGGCGGTCACCGCTCGGAAAGCTTCTACGAGACCAAAGGCCAGATTTTCGGCGCCCTGATCGAGGCGATCGACCTTTCGCAACTTGCGAAACTCGAACCGATGGCCGCGCGCGAGGAAATCCGCGACATCGTCAACGAAATCATCTCGATCAAGAATCTCGTGATGTCGATCGCCGAGCAGGAAGAACTGCTCGAGGACATCTGCAACGACGTGTTGGGCTACGGCCCGCTCGAGCCGCTTTTGGCCCGCGACGACATCGCCGACATCATGGTGAACGGCGCAGGCACGGTTTACATCGAGGTCGAAGGCAAGATTCAGAAAACCGGCATCCGCTTTCGCGACAACCAGCAGCTCGCCAACATATGCCAGCGCATCGTGAGCCAGATCGGCCGCCGCGTCGACGAATCGAGCCCGATCTGCGACGCGCGCCTCCCCGACGGCTCTCGCGTGAACGTGATCGTGCCGCCGCTCGCCATCGACGGGCCCGCGCTTACCATCCGCAAGTTCAAGAAGGACAAGCTTACGCTTGAACAGCTCGTGAAATTCGGCTCGATCACGCCGCATGGCGCGGAAGTGCTGAAGGTGATCGGCCGCTGCCGCGTGAACACGCTGATCTCCGGCGGCACCGGCTCGGGCAAGACGACGCTTTTGAACTGCCTCACCAATTTCATCGATCACGATGAGCGCGTCATCACTTGCGAGGACGCCGCCGAATTGCAACTGCAGCAGCCGCATGTCGTGCGCCTCGAAACGCGTCCGCCGAACCTGGAGGGCGAGGGGCAGGTGACGATGCGCGATCTTGTCCGGAACTGCCTGCGTATGCGGCCCGAACGGATCATCGTCGGCGAGGTGCGCGGACCCGAGGCATTCGACCTCCTGCAAGCGATGAACACGGGCCATGACGGCTCGATGGGCACGCTGCACGCAAACAGCCCGCGCGAGGCGCTTTCGCGCTTGGAATCCATGATCACGATGGGCGGCTTTCAGCTTCCCTCTCGCACGATTCGCGAGATGATCGTGGCCTCGATCGACGTCATCATCCAGGCCGCGCGCCTGCGCGACGGTTCGCGCCGCATCACGCATATTACCGAAGTGATGGGGATGGAAGGCGATGTCATCATCACGCAGGATCTCTTTGTCTACGATCTCCTCGGCGAGGATGCGAACGGAAAGCTGATGGGCCGCCACCGCTCGACCGGCATCGGCCAGCCGCGCTTCTGGGATCGCGCGAAATATTACGGCGAGGAAGCGCGCCTTGCGGCGGCGCTCGACGCCGCCGAAGCCCCTGACCCCCACGCACGGGGCTAGACGATGCTCGGCACCCTGCCCATGGCTTTCCTGGTCGCCGTCGCAGTCGGCGGGGTCGCGTATGTCTTTCTGTTTCCGCTGCTTTCGGGCGAAAAGCGCGTCGAGCAACGAATGAAGGACATCGCGGACACCGAAACCGTCGTCCGCAAAACCCGCAAGCCCGACGCCACGACTTCGCGCCGCCAGCAGGTCGAGGAAACGCTGAAGCAGCTCGAGGAGCGGCAGAGGAAGGCGAAGCGCCCGCCGCTTTCCGTGCGGTTGCAGCAATCCGGCCTCGGCTGGAGCAAGCAACGCTTCGTTACGGTCAGCGTAGCTTACGGCCTTTTCATCGCCGCGGCGGCTTTCTTGTTTGGCGTGCAGTTTTATCTCGTGCCTGTGCTGGGGATCGCGGCGGCTTACGGTTTTCCGAACTGGGTTCTGAAGTTTCTGAAAAAGCGCCGGGAGCAGAAATTTCTCGAGGAATTGCCGAACGCAGTCGACGTCATCGTGCGCGGCGTGAAATCGGGGCTGCCCGTCGGCGATTGCATTCGGATCATCGCGTCCGAAACCAAGGAGCCGGTGAAATCGGAATTCCGCATGATCGCTGAATCCGCCTCCATGGGCATTTCTCTCGCCGACGCTGCGGCCAAGCTCCACGATCGCGTGCCGCTGCCGGAATCGAACTTCTTCGCGATCGTGCTTTCGATTCAGGCGAAGGCGGGCGGCAGCCTGTCGGAGACTCTGGGCAATCTTTCGCGCGTTTTGCGCGACCGCAAGAAGATGCGGGAAAAAATCAAGGCGATGAGCATGGAGGCGAAGGCGTCCGCCATGATCATCGGCGCGCTGCCTGCGGGCGTCATGTTCCTCGTCTACCTGACGAGCCCGCAATATATCGAACTTCTCTGGACGACGCCGCAAGGCCGCATGATGCTGTTCGCAAGCGCCGTGTGGATGATGATTGGCGTGTTCGTCATGCGAAAAATGATCAATTTCGATTTCTGAGGCGGCGCGATGGTCGATCTCATCATCGATAAGCTGCAGGACATCCGCTTCCTCACGACGGTCTTCTCATCGATCGCGGCCTTCGCGACGGTGCTCACCTTCGCGATGCCGTATCTCTCGAACGACAATCTGCAGCGGCGGATGAAGAGCGTCGCGATCGAGCGCGACAAGATCCGCGCGCGGGAGCGCGAGAAGCTCGCCAAGGGCGAGAAGGTGGCGCTGCGCACCGCGCCGAAAGCCTACATGCAGACCGTCGTCGAAAACCTGAATCTGAGGAAATGGCTCGGCGAAGAGGAAGTCAAATCGACGCTGGTGCAGGCGGGCTTCCGCGGGCAGGGGCCTTACGTCGCCTTTCTGTTTTTCCGCATGATCGCGCCGATCGGCATGTTTCTGTTCGCGCTGTTTTATCTCTTCGTGCTGACGCATTTCCAATATCCTTCGATGGTGAAGGTCGCCGCGGCGATCGGCGCCGCCTGGCTCGGCATGAAGCTGCCGCAGCTCTTCCTGAAGAATTTGATCTCGCGCCGCCAGCTTTCCGTCCGCCGCGCCTTTCCCGATGCGCTCGATTTGCTCCTGATCTGCGTCGAGGCCGGCATGTCGATCGAGGTCGCGTTCAAGCGCGTGAGCCAGGAAATCGGCACGCAGTCGATTGCGCTCGCTGAGGAGCTGACGCTCACGACGGCGGAGCTTTCGTATTTGCCCGATCGCCGTCAGGCCTACGAGAATCTCGCAATCCGCACCGGCATCGACGGCGTGAAAGCGGTTTGCACCGCGCTCATTCAGGCCGAACGTTACGGCACGCCGCTTGCGCAGGCGCTCCGGGTGCTCGGGCAGGAGATCCGTGACATGCGCATGTCGGAGGCGGAGAAGAAGGCGGCGGCGCTCCCGCCGAAGCTCACCGTGCCGATGATTTTGTTCTTCCTGCCGGTGTTGTTCGTCGTCATTCTCGGCCCTGCCTTCATCCGCGTGATGGAAATACGCTGAGGTCTGGGCGGCGGAATCGGGCGCCTCTTTATTGCCCGCATGTGCAATTCTGCAATTCTTTCTTCGTCATTCCGGGCGAATGGCATTTACCCTCATGCTGAGGAGCGTTGCGTGCAACGCGTCTCGAAGCATGAGGCCCGTGCATCGCGGACGGACCCTTCGAGACGCCGCGCACACAAGTCCGCTGTTGCGGACTTGTGCTTAATATTCGATGTCGCGTAGACGCGACATCGATGCGGCTCCTCAGGGTGAGGATTTCGCCCCGCACAGTCCGCGCTCGGGTTTCGGGAATGACCCCGAACCTCGCCCCAAACCCTACTAACTACCTGAATACCCTCGCAATAAACCGCTTTGCGGCGGGGGAACACATCCGCCGCTCGCGCGTTCGACGGCTGACTGCGGCCTGTCATCCTCCCCAACGCATCTGGCTCGCGAACTGACCGTCTTGCTGCGAGCGAGGCGGTCTTTTTTCGCGGCAACAGGATACCGGCTTAAACCGGCCGGCCCCGATCCAGCCGCTGCATGAAACGGGCAAACACGCCGCCGCGTTTATGCCGTTGCACGGTCTGAACGAAGCGATCCCGGTCCCAAACATGGACAGGCGAGTAATCGGCGAATTGCTCCGCCATCCGGAGCGCATCCTCGTCGCTATCGCAGTTCAGGAATTTCACGCCGGAGAAACGGCCGCCGTCGTCTGTCAGATAGGCACGATAAACACGCATGAAGCGCCCCACGCGCGGTTAAACGACCAAGCAGACAACGCCCTAGAAGCAATTTTGTTTCCCGCTGCATGAAATTTTGTTCGACAGGCCGGGCGGGTTCTCCTCCGGAACAACACGCGCGGACCGCCGTTCCATTATTGCAGCGAGTGAATGCTATGTCGGAGTTTGACAAAAGCAGCATAAGCACGACCCATGACCCGCGCTCCGCGGTGCTCGACCGGCTGGAAATTTTCGAGCTTTACGCGCTCAGCCCCACGCGCCTGGCGGAGCTGGAGTCCTCTTACCGCCGCGCACTCGAAGTGGTGCTCCGCGGAAACTATGCCAAGGGCGATCCCGACGTTGCGAAAACGGTCGCCCGGATCGTTCTCTCCATCTGGCAACAGGACTCGTCCTGCAATTTCCTCCGTCTTACCAACCGAGCGATCCTGCGCTATCGGGAACAACGCGCGCTCGAAGCGCGTTTGAAACATTAGGCGATTGATCGCTATCGGATCGATTTCGCTTCTGCAATTCCGTGCGTCCGCGCTTCCTGCAATTCGTGCAACGATTGCCGCAGGATCTGGAACGACGAAGTGAGGAACAGTCCCGCCATAATGGCGGCGACCAGAAGGTCCGGCCATTTCGTCGCTATGCCCCACACGCCGAGCGCAGCGATCATGACAGCGATATTGCCGATCGCGTCGTTGCGCGAGCAGAGCCACACCGAACGCACATTCGCATCGCCGTCCTTGTAGCGGAGCAGGATCAGAACGCTTGCCAAGTTGACGGCGAGCGCGAGCACGCCGACCGCACCCACTGATCGAAGGCGGCTTCGACGCCAAGCAGAAGCAGGAAATGATCGCGAAGGTCACCGACGCGATGGTGAAGATCGAAGGCGAATCCATGCGCGGCATCACCTGGGTCAGCATGCATCCACGAAGTCGCCAGCGGCGAATGGGGAATCGGCGGCAAATGGGGAATCGGCGGCAAGGGTCTGACCGCCGCCGACGTGAAGGCGATGCAGCGAGCAGGTTGATCGCACACAAAAACCCCGGCGAAAAGGCCGGAGTTTTTATACGCGCGTTTCCGCTCAGCCGTTCGACGCCGTCTTCTGCGATTGCCGCAGCATCTTCCACGGATTGGGCTGCGTCTGGCTCTGTTGCGCGACCGTCGCGCGCAGCTCGGTGACATTCGCTTCCGCCTGCTCCGGCGGCAAATCGCCGGCGGCGATTTTTTCGGCTTCCGCCATCTTCCCTTCCAGGCCGAGCACGAGCGCGAGGTTCTGTTTCACTTTCGGCTCGGCGTTCGGCTGCAGCGACGCGGCGCGAAGCGCCTTTTCGGCGCGCGGCAGATCGCGCGTGAGAAGATACGAAAGCCCGAGATTGGAGAGCACCGACGGCTCGTTCGGCACGATCTTGAGCGCGGTGTTGTAGTAGCGGCGCGCTTCCGCGTGGCGGTTCATCTGGTCGAGCACGGTGCCCTGCGCGTTCAGGATCCGCCAGTCGGGCTTGTCCGGCGTATGCGCGCGCGAGAGCACGTCGAAAGCCTGCTGGTACTGACCGGTATCCGCGAGCGCGCGGCCATAGGCGCCGAGTACGGCCTGGTTCTTCGGATGCTTGATCGAGGCCTGCTGCAGGACGGCCGCGGCCTGCGCCTGCTGGCCGTTCCCGCGCAGCGCCTGCGCGTAGGCGATCGCGATATTGGGATCGTCGGGATTCTTGTTGTACTGGTCGCTCAAGGCTTCCGCGCGCTGGCGCCAGTCGGGCGGCGCGAGCGTCGCCGACTGCGCGAGCGAGCCGGTGGTTTCCGCGCGGTCCTTGGCGCAGCCGCAGAGCGCGGCGACGAGCACCAGCGAAATATGGAGGGGGCGCAGCGCACGCGCGAAATCGAAACTCATGACAAACTCCGGCCCGGAAGGCGTACAATTAACGCTCCGGTAATAGACGATTAACCCTAATGTCTGGTTAAACGGGCGGACGAATCGAACGCCGCTTTCACGGGGAATCCTTTGAGTCTGCATCCTGCCTTTGCGCCCTCGGGCGAGAAATCTGGCGAAAGATCCGCAAAGCCCGTCTGGTGCGTGGACGCCGATAACTGGAGCGCGGTCGAGCAGTCGCTTCCCGCCGCGGCGCGCGCTTTTGCCGCCGCCGCCGGTTTCCGGCCGGCTTCGGGGCAGTTCCTGCTTTTGCCCGACGAAAAGGGCGGAAGCCTGGGCGCGCTCCTCGGCTGCGACGCGCCTTCGAAAAATCCCGACCCGTTCTTCGCCGGCAAGCTCGCGGGCTTGCTCCCTGAAGGCGTATGGAAATTCGAGCGCGCGCCGCGCGATGCAAGGCTTGCGGCGCTCTCCTTCGCGCTCGGCTCGTATCGTTTTTCGCGCTATCGCGCGAACGATCAGAAAAAAGTGCAGCTCGCGCTGCCAGAAGGCGTCGACGGCGCGGAGCTTTCGCGCATCGTGGAAGCCGTATTCTTCGCCCGCGATCTCATCAACACGCCGACGAACGACATGGGCCCGGCCGATCTTGAGGAGGCGGCGAAAAAGCTCGCGGCGCGCTTCGGCGCGAAATTCGAATCCGTCGTCGGCGACGATCTCTTGAAGAAAAATTTTCCGCTCATTCACGCGGTCGGCCGTGCCTCCGACGGCGCGCCACGGCTAATCGACCTCCGTTGGGGTGACGCGAAGCACCCGAAAGTGACGCTCGTGGGAAAGGGCGTCTGCTTCGACACCGGGGGGCTCGATATCAAGCCGAGCTCCGGCATGCTCCTGATGAAAAAAGACATGGGCGGCGCGGCGGCGGCGCTTTCGCTGGCCCAGATGGTGATGGATGCGAAGCTTCCGGTTTCGCTCCGTGTTCTCATTCCCGCGGCCGAGAACTCGATTTCCGACGAAGCTTTCCGGCCCGGCGACATCTACAAGAGCCGCAAGGGAATCACCGTCGAAATCGGCAACACCGACGCCGAAGGCCGCCTCATTCTCGCCGATGCGCTCGCGCTCGCCGACGAGGAATCGCCGGAGCTTCTGATCGACTTCGCGACGCTCACGGGCGCCGCGCGCGTCGCGCTCGGGCCGGAACTTCCGCCCGCTTACACCGACGACGACAAATTCGCGGAAACTTTCGCGCGTCATGCCGCCGCCGAGAACGATCCGGTTTGGCGGATGCCGCTCTGGAAGCCTTACGCTTCGATGCTCGAATCCAAGATCGCCGACATCAACAACGTTTCCTCCAGCGGCTTCGCGGGCTCGATCACGGCGGCGCTTTTCCTGCAGCGTTTCGTCGAGCGCGCGAAGACCTGGATGCATCTCGACATTTTCGCGTGGAATCCGTCGGCGAAGCCGGGCCGCCCGGAAGGCGGCGAGGCGATGACGGTGCGCGCGCTCTATGCGCTCCTGAAGGAGCGTTACAAGACATGAAACTTGATCCGCGCCTCACGCCCGCGCGCGCGGATCTCGCCGCCGCGCATCTGAAAGGCAAGGTGGATGCGCCACGCTTTGCAGCGGGAGAAATGCGGATCGTGATCGATACCTCAGCGCCCTTGCGCCGCGCGCCGCGCCACGACGCGCGGCTCGATACCGAGGCGCTCTATGGCGAGCGCGTCACGGTCTACGACATCGACGGCGAGGGCTGGGCCTGGGGGCAGATCGAATCCGATGGCTATGTGGGGTATCTGCCCGCGAACGCGCTGATCGCGCCCGGCGCCGCGCCGACGCACCGCGTGATCGCGCCGCGCACGTTTCTCTTTGCCGAGCCTGACATCAAGACATCGCCGGTGATGCCGCTCTCCTTCGGAAGTTTTGTCACGGTCGCGCGCGAGGAAAAGGGGTTTTCCTTCACTGAGCGCGGCGCGATTTTCTCCAGGCATCTCGCGCCGCTTTCGCGTTTCGAGCCCGATTTCGCCGCCACCGCGCAGAAATTCCTCGGCACGCCTTATTTATGGGGCGGCAAGACCTCGCTCGGCCTCGATTGCTCGGCGCTGGTGCAGCTTTCGCTCGAAGCCGCCGGAATCAAATGCCCGCGCGACAGCGATATGCAGGAGGGGCTCGGCGATCCCGTGCCGCTCGAGAAACTTCAGCGAGGAGACTTGGTTTTCTGGAAGGGGCACGTGGCGATCGCGTGCGATTCCGAGACGCTCGTTCACGCCAATGCGTTTCACATGGCGGTGGCGATGGAGCCGCTCGATGCCGCGGTGGAGCGGATTGCCAGGCTGGGAACGCGCGTCAGCAGCGTGAAGCGGTTGAAAAATTAGTCCTCACCCTGAGGAGGCGCATAGCTCCACGCTAGTGGAGCTATGCGCCGTCTCGAAGGGTCCATCCGCGATGCTCGGGCCTCATCCTTCGAGACGCGCCTTCGGCGCTCCTCAGGATGAGGATCGGCTCAATACCCCAGCTTCCGGTCTACGAGGTTCTCCAGCGGCTTCCCCCGCTCGAAATTCTCGATCTGTCGCAGGATATTCGCGACGAGCGCCCGCGGGTCGCTCGAAGCCGCGTTGTGCGGCGTGATGTACGCCTTTGGATGGCCCCAGAGAGGGCTTTCGGCTGGAAGCGGCTCCTGTTCGAACACGTCGAGGCTTGCGCCGCCGAGCGTGCCGTCGTCGAGCGCGCGCAGAATATCCGCCTCCACCTGTTCGCCGCCGCGCCCCGCGTTGATCAAGACAGGTGCGATCGGTTCGCGCGCGAGCTTTTTGAACAAATCGTACTTCAAAATGCCTTTCGTCTCCGGCGTGAGCGGCAAGAGACAAACAAGGATATTCGTCTGCGCGAGAAACTTTTTCAGCCCGTCGTCACCCGAAAACATTTCGACATCCGCGACCTTTTTCGGCGAGCGGCTCCAGCCAACCACGGTAAAACCCGAAGCTACGAGTCCTTTCGCCGACGCTTGCCCCATCACGCCCATGCCCATGAGGCCTACCTTGATCGCGCCGGGCGGCGCCTCGTTATGGTCGATCCAGACGCGTTCCTTGCTCTGCCGCTCGTAGAGTTTCATCTGGCGATGGTGCAGATGCGCATGCAGCACCACGTAACCTACCATGCGGATCGTGAGATCCTGATCGACAATGCGCGCGATCGGAACGTTGGGAAGCGTCTTGTCCTGCAAAAGGTGATCGACGCCCGCGCCGAGTGAGAAGATCGCCTTCAGCTTTGGAAATTGCGCAAGCAGCCCGGCCGGCGCTTTCCAGGCGCAGGCATAGTCGAAATCGCTCGCGTCGCGCACGTCCGGCCACAGAGACACCTCGTGTTTCGTCCTGGAGAGCGCGCGAAAACGCTCAAGCCAGGCCTGGGGCTCGAAGCCCTGAATTGCCAGCAAAATTTTCGGCATTACGATTGAACCGCCGCCCCGAAAGTTTCGAGATTGAACGCCGCCGCAAACAGCGCGCGGGTATAGTCGCTTTTCGGGTGCGCGAAAAGCTCCTTCGCCTGGCCTTGCTCGACCACTTTCCCGTCCTTCATCACGATCAGGCTGCTCGCGAGCGCCGCGACGACCTTGAGGTCGTGGCTGATGAACATGTACGTGAGCTCGCGCCGCGCCTGCAAATCGCGCAGCAAATCTACCATCTGCGCCTGAATCATCATGTCGAGCGCGCTCGTCGGCTCGTCGAGCACGATGAAGGAGGGCTCGAGCACGATCGCGCGCGCGAGCGCGATGCGCTGTCGCTGCCCGCCGGAGAATTCGTGCGGGTAGCGGTGACGCGCTTCCGGATCGAGGCCGACCTCCGTGAGCGCCTTGATAACGCGCGCGTCGCGCTCCGCGGCCGGCAGGTTCGGGTAATGCACCCTCAACCCTTCGCCGATAATGTCGGCGACCGACATCCGCGGCGACAGCGAGCCATAAGGATCCTGGAAAACGATCTGCATGTCGCGCCGTAAGGGACGCATCTCCCTGAAGCGCAGGCCCTGCAGGGGCGAGCCGAGAAAGACGATTTTCCCCTCCGAGGAGATCAGCCGCAGCATCGCGAGCCCGAGCGTGGTTTTGCCGGAGCCGGATTCCCCAACAACGCCAAGGGTTTCGCCCTTGCGGATCGCGAGCGAAATGCCGTCCACTGCCTTGATATGGCCGACCACCCTCCGCAAGAAGCCGCGCTTGATCGGAAACCAGACACGCAGATTGTCGGTCTCGGCGACGACCGGCGCATCCGGCCGTTGCGGCGCGGGCTTGCCCTTCGGCTCGGCCGCGATCAGCGCCCTGGTGTAGGGATGCTCGGGCCGCGCGAACAGTTCCGAGACGGAATTCGCCTCGACGATTTTCCCCCGTTGCATCACGCACACGCGGTTCGCGATTTTGCGGACGATGCCGAGGTCGTGGGTGATGAACAGCATCGCCATGTCGTATCGCGCTTGCAGGTTCTTAAGCAACCGCAGGATTTGCGCCTGCACCGTGACGTCGAGCGCGGTCGTGGGCTCGTCGGCGATGAACAGCCTCGGATCGTTCGCGAGCGCAAGCGCGATCATCACCCGCTGCCGCTGCCCGCCGGAGAGCTGATGCGGATAGGCGGAAAGCCGCGTTTCGGGCTCGGGAATGCCGACCTCGGAAAGAAGCTCGATCACGCGCGCGCGCGCCCTGCGATCGGAAAGCCCCTGATGCACCTGGATGACTTCCGCGATTTGCCGCTCGATCGTGTGCAGCGGATTGAGCGAGGTCATTGGCTCCTGAAACACCATGCTGATCTCGGCGCCGCGCACGCCGCGCAATTCGCGCTCGGAAAGCGCAAGCAGATTTTTCCCGTTGAAAAGAATCTTCGAATCCGGCCGCCACATCCCAGCAGGCGGCAGGAGCTGCAGAATCGAAAGCGCCGTCATCGACTTGCCCGAGCCGGATTCGCCGACGAGCGCAAGCGTCTCGCCCTTCCTGATCTCGAACGAAACCTTATCGGCGACGACGCTCTCGTGCTCGCCGTGCCGGAAGGCGAGGGTGAGATTCTCGACGCGGAGGAGGGTTTCCGTCATCGATAGGTTCTCCGCGGATCAAAGGCGTCGCGCACTCCTTCGCCGATGAAAATCAGCAGCGAAAGCAAAATCGCGACCGAGAAAAAGCCGGCGATCCCGAGCCACGGCGCCTGCACGTTCGCTTTTCCTTGCGAAAGCAACTCGCCGAGCGAGGGCGAGCCCGGCGGCAGCCCGAAGCCGAGAAAATCGAGCGCGGTGAGCGTCATCACCGAGCTGGAGAGGATGAACGGCAAATAAGTGAGCGTCGCCACCATCGCGTTCGGCAAGAGATGCCGCACGATGAGCACGAAGTTGGAAACTCCGAGCGCGCGCGCAGCCTGCACATACTCGAAGTTGCGGGCTCGCAAAAATTCCGCCCGTACGAGCCCCACCAGCGACACCCAGGAGAACAGGAGCAAAATGCCGAGTAGGACAAAAAAGCCCGGCGTGAGCACAGAGGAGATAATGAGAAGCAAATAGAGCGAAGGAATCGAGGTCCAGATTTCGATGAAGCGCTGGAATAAAAGGTCCGTCCAGCCGCCGAAATAGCCTTGCACGGCGCCCGCGGCGACGCCGTTGAACGACGAGATGACCGTCAGCACGAGCCCGAACAGCACCGAAATCCGGAAGCCGTAAATCACGCGTGCGAGCACATCGCGGCCTTGATCGTCGGTCCCAAGCCAGTTCTGCTCGAGCCCGGCGCAGCCCGAGACGCCCTTTCGCTCGGCAACCGCCTTGCATTGCTCGTCCGTGAGCATCCAGGTGGGCGGCGAGGGCGCGGGCGTGGGCAGGTCGAGGTTGCTCGTCGAGTAGCTGTAATGGATCGGCGGGAAGAGCATCCAGCCGCCTTTTTCGGCGATCTTCTTCACGAGATAGGGGTCGCGATAGTCGGCTTCGGTTTCGAACTCGCCGCCGAAGGTGGTCTCCGGGTAGTAGCGGAAAATCGGTGCGTACCAGTGGCCGTTATAGGAGACGAGGATCGGCTTGTTGTTGGCGATGAATTCCGCGAACAGCGTGATCACGAACAGCGTCAGAAAAATCCAGAACGACCAGTAGCCGCGGCGGTTCGCCTTGAAATTTTCCCAGCGGCGTTTGTTGAGCGGCGAGAGTTGCGGAAGGGCGCGCCGCGGCGGCACGCCGACGCCCATCGGCGTCTCGGCAAGCGGCTCCTCCGGCTCTCTCGGCGGCAGCGGGGCAAGGACGCTCATCACGTCTCCCGCGTCTCGAAATCGATCCGCGGATCGACCCAGGTGTAGGTGAGATCGGAAATGAGGCCGACTACGAGGCCGATCAGCGAGAAGATATAGAGTGTCGCGAACACCACCGGATAGTCGCGGTTGAAAACGCTCTCGAAGCTCAAAAGCCCGAGGCCGTCGAGCGAGAAGATCGTTTCAATCAGCAGCGAGCCGGTGAAGAAGGCGTGGATGAACGCGCCGGGAAAGCCCGCGATCACGATCAGCATCGCGTTCCGGAATACGTGGCCGTAGAGCACGCGCCGCTCGGACAAGCCCTTCATGCGCGCGGTCGTCACATATTGCTTGCGGATTTCGTCGAGGAAGGAATTTTTCGTGAGCAGCGCCGTGGTCGCGAATGCCCCTAACATCATCGAGATGATCGGCAGCACAAGATGCCAGAAATAATCGAGAATTTTCCCGTACCACGGCAGCATCGAGAAATTGTCGGAGGTGAGCCCGCGTAACGGAAAGATCGAGTAGAACGATCCGCCCGCGAACAGGACAATCAGAAGAATCGCGAATAAAAATCCCGGGATCGCGTAACCGATTACGATCGCGGTCGAGGTCCAGATGTCGAAGCGCGAGCCGTCGCGCACGGCTTTCGCGATGCCGAGCGGAATCGAGATGAGATAGGTGAGAAGCGTCATCCATATGCCGAGTGAGATCGATACCGGCATTTTCTCTTTAATGAGATCGATCACCTTGGCGTCGCGGAAATAGCTTTTCCCGAAATCGAAACGGACGAAATTCCACAGCATGAGGAAGAAACGCTCGGGTGCCGGCTTATCGAAGCCGAATTGTTTTTCGAGTTCCTGGATAAATTTCGGGTCCAACCCCTGCGCGCCGCGATATTTCGAGTTTATGGCTTCAGCCCCGGCGCCGGGCTGCGCCGCGCGTCCGAGTTCGCTGCCGCCGCCGGAAACGCGTGCGGTCGCCGAGACGTCGTCGCCCATCAACTGCGCGATCACGCGCTCGACCGGCCCGCCGGGGGCGAACTGGATGACGACGAACGAGACCAGCATGATCCCGAAAATCGTCGGGACCATCAGCGCAAACCGGCGCAGGATATAGGCGGTCATGCGGGGAAAGTGCGTGGGTTCGGGGTGCGGGTCAACCGTGGGGCGTTCACGCTTGTTTTGCCCACCACGTATCCGGAATCGCCCGCGCGTAGCGCGGCTGCTCGGGCGGAAAGCCGAAGACGTCCCAATAGGCGAGCCAATACGTGCCCTTGTGCCAGTGCGGCACCCAGTAGCGGCCGGCGCGGAGCACCCGATCGAGCGCCCGGCAGGCGAAAGTGAGCGAAGGGCGGTCGTTCGCGTCGATCGCTTTTTCGATCAGGGCGTCGACGACGGGGTCGCTGATGCCGGCAATATTCTGCGAGCCTTTGGCCTGCGCCGCCTGCGAACCGAAGAAGGAGCGCAGCGATTCGCCCGGCGTCGCCGAGAAGCCGAAATTCTCCACCGTCATATCGAAGTCGAAATCGTCGACGCGCGCGCGGTATTGCACGCTATCGACGACCCGGAACGTCGCCCTGATGCCGAGCACGGCGAGATTCCGGATATAGCCCGCGTGATGCCGCTCGAAAGCCGGCTCGTTCGAAAGGAATTCGATCGAGATGGTCTTACCCTCCGCGTTGACGCGCTTGCCGTCCTTGATTTCGTAGCCTGCATTCTTCAGAAGCTCCGATGCCTTCCGCAGCAATGTCCGATCCTGGCCGGAACCGTCGGATTCGGGCAATTGAAACGCATCGCCGAAAACGTCCGGCGGCAGCTTGTCGCGAAACGGCGAGAGCAGCGCGAGTTCCTCCGGCGAGGGCTTGCCCATCGCCATCATGTCGGAGCCCTGGAAATAGGAAAACGTCCGCTTGTAGGAATCGTACATCAAATTCTTGTTGGTCCACGGAAAATCGAAGGCGAGCCCGACCGCCTCGCGCACACGCGGATCCTTGAACTGCGCCCGCCGCGTATTGATGAACCAGCCTTGCACCGCGGAGGGCGCGAGATTGGGAACGACGCGCTGCTTCACGCGCCCGTCCTTGATCGCCGGGAATTTGTACTGCGTCGCCCATGTACGCGAGGTGAACTCCTCGCGGAAAAGATAATTTTTCGCCGTGAAGCCTTCGAAAGCGATGTCGCGGTCGCGGTAATATTCGAAGCGTACAATGCCGAAGTTGTTGATGCCGCGCATGGAGGGAAGTTCTTCGCCCCACCAGTCTTTCACGCGCTCGTATTCGATGTAGCGCCCCGCCTCGAATTTGCCGACGCGATAGGCGCCGGACCCGGGCGGAATGTCGAGCGTCGATTCCTCGAAGTCCTTCTTGGCGTAATAGGCGCGCGAGAAAATCGGCAGGCTCGCAGCGAAGAGGGGGGTCTCGCGGCCGTGCTTTTCGGAAAAACGCACAACGAGCGTCGCTTCGTTTTCCGCGCTCGCTTTGTCCATATCGCGCAGGAGCTGCCGGATGATCGGGTGGCCTTTTTCCTTCAGGATATTGAGCGAAAAGGCGGCGTCTTCGGCAGTGAGTTTCGTGCCGTCGTGAAAGCGCGCTTCCGGCCGGATGAAAAAGCGATAGACCGCGCCGTTATCGGAAATCTTCACGGCGCGCGCGGCATATCCGTACATCGCGTCGGGCTCGTCGAGTGCGCGCGCCATGAGCGAAGCGAAAGTGATCTCCATGCCCATCGGCGCGTCGCCTTTGAGCACGAAACTGTTCAGCGAATTGAAGGTGAAGAAGTTCTGATTGTATTGCTTGGATGTGCCGACTTGCGAGAAGATGCCGCCCTTCGGCGCGTCCGGGTTCACATAGCCGAAGTGCTTGAAGTCCGCCGGATATTTCAGGTCGCCGAAGGCGGACATGCCGTGCGATTCTTTTTCCTGGGCGAAAGCGGACGAGGGGAAAAACCGGACTGCTGCGGCGGAAGCGCCAATGGCGAGCAGCGCGCGGCGGCTCACTCTTATCCCTCCCCCGTTTACGGGGGAGGGTAGGGTGGGGGAAAATCTCCGGCGCATCGTTCAGCCCCCATCCGCTCGCTTACGCTCGCTTCCCTCCCCCGCAAGCGGGGGAGGGAGAAAGAAGATACGGCGCGTGAACTTCACGGCTTCCCTCCGGTCTTTTCCGCCCGCGCCTTGTCGTACCACCAGATCGACGGGAAGCCGTAGGAATAGCGGGGCAATTTCTCGGGCCGGCCGAAACGATCCCAGCGCGCGGTGCGCGAATAATCGATCGTCCACATCGGCACGACATATTCGTTCCACATCAGGACGCGGTCGAGCGCCTTGGTCGCGGCAACTAACTCGTCGCGATCCTTGGCGTAGATCACGCGCTCGATCAGCGCGTCGACCGCAGGGTTCTTGATCCCGGCGTAATTGCGCGATCCCTCGCGGTCGGCCGCCGTGGAGCCGAAATAATCGCGCTGCTCGTTCCCGGGAGAGAGCGACTGCGCCCAGCCGCCGACGATAATGTCGTAATCGCGGCTGCGAACGCGGTTGATGTATTGCGAACTGTCGACGACGCGCATGGTGACGCCGATCCCCAGCCGGTCGAGAGCGGGTTTGTAGAACAGCGTCACGCGCTCCATCGCCGGACTGCTCAGCAAAATGTCGATCGTGAGCGGCTCGCCTGTTTTCACGTTCGTCATCTTGCCGTTCCTGATTTCATAGCCGGCCTCTTTCAGGAGCCGCAGCGACTGGCGGAGATTGTTCCGGCGCGCTTCTTCGCTGCCGCCTACAGGTTCGGTATGCACTTTCGTGAAAACCTCCGGCGGCACCTTGTCCCGCACCGTTTCCAGGATTTCGAGCTCCTTGCCGCTGGGCAGCCCTTCCGCCTTCAGCTCGCTTCCCTCGAAATAGCTGTTGATTCGTTTGTACTGTCCGTAGAACAGCGTCTTGTTCATGTCCTCGAAATCGAGCGCGTAATTGAACGCGAGCCTCACCTTTGGATCCTGAAATTTCTCGCGGCGAAGATTGAAGATATAGGCCTGCATGATGCCGCGCGCGCGTTCTGGGAAGGTCTCCAGGATCACTTTGCCTTCGCGCTTCGCCGGGAAATCGTAGCCGGTCGCCCAGTTCTTGGCGGAATTCTCCGAGCGGAAATCGTACTGGTCGGCCTTGAAGGCTTCGAGTTCGACCGTGTCGTCGCGGAAATATTCGTAGCGGATCTCGTCGAAATTGTTCTTGCCGACATTCACGGGAAGACTCTTCCCCCAATAATTGGGATCGCGTTCGTAGGCGATCGTGCGGCCGGGCACGAAGCTTTTGATCTTGTAGGCGCCGGAGCCGAGCGGCGGCTCGAGCGTTCCGCTTGCGATGTCGCGCTGCTTGCCGTTCGCGTCCTTACCGGTCCACCAGTGCTTCGGCAAAACCGCGAACTGGCCGACAATCTGCGGCAGCTCGCGGTTGCCCGGCGCATCGAAAGTGAAAGTGACTTCCCGCTCGCCGGTTTTCTCGGCCTTCGCGACGTGCTGGTAGTAGAAGCGCTGGTTGGGGTTGAGTTCCTTCAGCTTCTCGAACGACCAGATGACGTCTTCGGCCGTCACCGGCTTGCCGTCCGCCCATTTCGCTTCCGCGCGCAGCTTGTAGGTGACGGAAGAATAATCCGGCGGATATTTCACCGTCTCCGCCAAAAGGCCGTACTCCGTCGCGGCCTCGTCGAGCGAGGGCGTGGACAGCGTGTCGTAGAGAAGGTTGATTCCAGCCGCCGGCGTGCCGCGCGGGATGACGAAGTTGAAACTGTCGAAACTCCCTTCCTCGCTCAGACGCACGAGTCCGCCCTTCGGCGCGTTCGGATTCACATAGTCGAAGCGCTTGAAGTCCGCCGGATATTTCGACGTGCCCAGGAGAGACAACGAGTGCCGCCATTCCTGCGCCTGGGCGGGAAGATGAAATGCGAGGGGGAGAAGAAGCGCGAGTGCGCGCGCGAGAACGGATGGAAAAATTCTGCGGGCTGGCAAGCAGGTCTCCGTCAAATATGCACAAAATGATACTCGGCGGTGATTATGACGCTTTTCCGCCGGGGCGCCATGGCGCGGGGATTACAAAAACGTCATGCCCGGCGCGGGGCCGGGCATGAAACATGGAACATCGAAAATTTGATCTTATTGCTTCGGCGCAGGCTGGCCGCCTGCTTCGGCCTTCGGCAGGGGCTGCGGATTATCCGAAAGCGTGTTCAGATAAGCGAGCAGATCCGCGCGCTCTGACGCTTTCGAAATCCCGGCGAAGGCCATCGCGGTGCCCGGAATGAAGGAGCGCGGACTCGTGAGGAAGTGGTTCAGATCCTCGAAGGTCCACTTGCCGGGCTTCCCTTTCATCGCGGCGCTGTACGAGAAGCCCTCATGGCTTCCGCGCTCGCGGCCGACAACGCCATAGAGATCTGGACCGACCTTGTTCGGCCCGCCCTTATGCAGGTCGTGGCAGGCCATGCATTTCTTCGCGACGGTTTCGCCCTTCTTGACGTCCGCGTTCGCGAGCAATTGCGCGATCGGCACTTCCGGCTCGGGCGCCGCGGCGGGCCCAGCAGCGGGCGTTTCGGTAACGGCGATGTCGTAGCCGCGCTTCGCGGGCTTGGGGACGGAGAAAATGCCGCCGGCGACGATGTTCACGGACAGGAGGACAAGAAGGGTACCGAGGATTGCGCCCAAAATCTTATTCAGCTCGAAACTGTCCATCATCGCGGCCATTCCATGAAAAAGGGGGCCGACGGCGCCCCCAAAGGACGAGGACAGGTAACGCTTTGTGCCGAAGCTTGCAACCCGTATAAACTGGATAAGACACCTACTTTCCTCCATTTTTGGCCGAAATTTCCGGTTTTTGCGTTGCTCGGATGGCCCGCTCGAAAAACGCGTCTCAAACCCTCGTGCTGATCCCGGCGCGGCTCGCCTCGACCCGGCTGCCGGGAAAGCCGCTCGTGGAAATTGCGGGCCTGCCGATGATCGTGCAGGTGATTCGGCGCGCGGAGGCCGCAAAGCTCGGCCCGGTGTGGGTCGCGACCGACGATCTTGCGATCCAGACCGCCGTAGAAAAGGCGGGCGGCCACGCGGTGATGACCCGCAAGGATCACGTCTCCGGCTCCGACCGCATTTTCGAGGCGTTGCAAACGATCGACCCGAAGAAAAAAGCGAAGATCATCGTGAACGTGCAGGGCGACCTGCCGACGGTCGAACCCGCGACGATCCGCGCCGCGATCAAGCCGCTTGCCGACAAGGCCGTGGATATTTCGACCGTCGCCGCGCCGATCGACAACGAATATGACCGCGTGAACCCGAATGTGGTGAAGGTTGTGGGAAGTGCCGCCGGAAAGAACCGGCTGCGTGCGCTCTACTTCACGCGCGCGGCCGCGCCCTCCGGCGAGGGGCCGCTTTACCATCACATCGGACTTTATGCGTACCGGCGCGCGGCGCTGGAGAAATTCGTGAAGCTCAAACCCTCCGGTCTTGAGCAGCGCGAGAAGCTCGAGCAGCTGCGCGCGTTAGAGGCCGGCATGCGGATCGACGTGATGATCGTTGACGCGGTTCCGCTCGGCGTCGATACTCGCGCCGAACTCGAAAAGGCGCGCGAAATGCTGCGCGTGAAAAGCTGACCCGAAATGGCGAAGAAAAAAACCATCGTCTATCAGGGCGAGCCGGGTGCGAATTCCGACACCGCGGCGCGCGAGGCCTATCCCGATTATGCGCCGGTGCCCTGCGCGACCTTCGAGGATGCCTTCGCCGCCGTTTCCAACAAGGAGGCGGATCTCGCGATGATTCCGGTCGAAAATTCCGTCGCCGGCCGCGTCGCCGACATTCATCACCTGATGCCGGGTGCGGGGCTGAATATCGTCGCGGAATATTTCCTGCCGATCAATCATCAGCTGCTCGGCGTAAAAGGCGCAAAGCTTTCCGACCTGAAAACGGTGCAGAGCCACATCATGGCGCTCGGCCAGTGCCGGAACGTCATCAAGAAGCTCGGCTTGAAGCCGGTGATCGGCGCGGACACCGCGGGCTCGGCGCGGCTGATCGCCGAGATGGGCGACAAGTCGCACGCAGCGATCGCCTCGAAGCTCGCGGGCGAAATCTACGGACTCGATATTCTGGCGGAAAATATCGAGGACGAAGCGCACAACACCACGCGCTTCATCGTGCTGTCGCGCGAGCCCGCGTGGGCGCCGCAAGGCAAGGCGCCGACAGTGACGACGTTCCTGTTTCGCGTCCGCAACGTTCCCGCCGCGCTCTACAAGGCGCTCGGCGGCTTCGCCACGAACGGCGTCAATATGACGAAGCTGGAATCGTATCAGTTGGATGGAAGTTTCTCGGCGACGCAGTTTTACGCCGATGTCGAAGGCCACCCCGACGACCGTCCGGTGAAACTCGCGCTGGAAGAGCTCGCGTTTTTCTCCAAGGAAATGAAAATCCTCGGCGTTTATCCGGCGCACCCGTACCGCATCAAGGCGTACGGCAAGGGCGGCTGATTTTTACTCCGTCATACCCGGCCCTCGGGCCCGGCCTTCGGCCGGCCCAAGGGTAGACTCTTGTGCCGGGCATCCACGCCTTGAAGCATTGCCAAGAATAACAAAGACGTGGATGGCACGCGAACTCGGGCTTGCCCGAGTTCGCTAGATTTAAAAAGCCCAAGTCGGGTAAACCCGACTTGGGTGACAAGCCCGGCCATGACACTAATCGAGCACCCGCGATCCTTTTTCCGCAAACGCCCGAATAATGTGATGCGCGATCGCGATGGGCGGCGGGACGAATAATCCATCGGGGTGCTTGCCCGCGAGCATGAGCTTCACCTCGTCGCGTGCGAACCAGCGTGCGCCCTCGAGTTCCTTCCAGTCGATGTTGAGCTCGGTCGTTTTCGCCTCGGCGTGAAATCCGATCATCACCGACATCGGAAACGGCCAGGGCTGCGAGGCGAAATAGGAAACGCGGCCGATCTTGAGGCCCGACTCCTCGAACGTCTCGCGCCGCACGGCTTCCTCGAAACTCTCGCCCGGTTCGACGAAGCCCGCGAGGCACGACCACATGTTCGGCAAAAATCGCGGCGAACGGCCGAGAAGGCAACGATCATTGTCGATCGCAAGCATGATCACGCACGGGTCCGTACGCGGGAAATGAGTCGCGCCGCAATTCCCGCAATCACGCCGCCAGCCGGCCTGTTCGATTTTTGTCTTGGCGCCGCATTTCGCGCAGAAGCCATGTTGCGCATGCCACATCAAGAGCGCTTTGGCTGTCGCCAGCGAAGGAAGGTGTTCGTTCGCAAGTCCTTGCACCGCGACCGAGCGCAGGTCGATCGCCGCGAATTCGCCGCCAGCTTTCGCGCGCTCGGCGGTTTCCGGAGAGACCGAAATCCCGGTATGCGCCGCTTCGCCTTTGAGGCCGATCAGGACGCTCTCGATCGGATCGCCGAGCGAGCGCGCTTCCGCCGGAGACAAAAGCGCATCGAGTTTCTCTCCGCGCTTTTTCAGAAGAATGACGTCGCCCGCGAGCGCATGTATGCGCGCGTCCGCGTGCGCCATCGCTTTCATAATCAGCGCCGTGTTTCCGCGCTGCTCCGCAATGCGGTCTAGCGTCGAGCCGACATAGCCAAGAGAAATCAGAGGCTCGGTAAGAATTTCATTCATGAATGATCGACGCTCGCACGCAATGCGCGGCCGCGCAACTAACCGAGATTGAGAGCCGCTTTCAGTTTTTTCATCAACTTGTCGTGCGCTTTCTCTTCATACGGAACGCGCGTTCCTTTGCCCCATACGGGCCCGGCCCATGCCGGATCGTTCTCGAAACGTGCGATGACATGAATGTGCAATTGCCGCACCTGATTGCCGAGCGCGGCGACATTCAGCTTGTGGCAATTCGTGACCTCTTTCAGGGCACGGGAAGCGTCGGTGATGTCGTCCATCAATGCCGTACGCTCCTGATCGCTGAGGTCGATGATTTCGACGAGGCCGGCCTTTTGCGGCACGAGCACCAACCACGGAAATCGCGAGTCGTCGTAGAGCAGCACCTCGCAAAGCGAGAGCTCGCCGAGCGGAAAGGATTCGGCCGCAAGCCGCTGGTCAATGGAGAAATTCATTCGGGGGACACCGCCTTCAAGCCGATGATGCCAACCACGATCAGCGCGATGCAGCCGAGCCGCAGCGGATTCGCCGATTCGCCGAGCCACGCGATGCCGAGCGCGACGGTGCCGATCGTGCCGATGCCGGTCCAGATTGCGTAAGCGGTGCCGATCGGCAGCGCTTTCAGCGAAAGGCCGAGCAGGATTATGCTCGCCGTCATGCTGAACAGCGTCCATACCGTCGGCACGAGCTTGGTGAATCCGGCGGTAAATTTCAGTCCGACAGCCCAGCCGATTTCGAAAATACCCGCTGCGAACAAATAAAGCCACGCCATCACAAACCTCCGTTACAGGGCCGCCCCTGGTTATCGTGCAAAGGCGTGGCCGTCCGCGAGCACGTAGAATTAGGCGTTTGCAGGCGGAAATTCAAACGTGGAACCGTTTTTCCTTCGCTTGCCATCCCCGCAATCAAGCCCGATATAGAGGCGGGAGGTTGGCGGTGGACGAGCCACTCGCCAACCGGGTCAGGTCCGGAAGGAAGCAGCCCTAACGAGCACGGATCGGGTCGCTCGTCAGCCTCCCACCCAATT